>JACRGZ010000134.1 GCA_016234155.1 Nitrospirota bacterium
CCATCCCCGTCTAAAGCGCCAAGGGTTATGTCTACAATATCCGATGGGGAATAAGTCAACCGGAACCCAGCCCCATAGAAGTTCCCGGTCCCACCAAACTCTATAGTAGGGTTATTGCCAAACTGGTTTGCAATGAACTGAAATCGTTCATTATTGGCATAATTATTGGTATCAAAATAGGCCGTCGGGTCAAGCTGACCGAGCGTAAGGGTCAATTTCTCATCAGCAAAGGTCGTCTCATACCATGCCTGGTCCAGATGAACCTGGTCATTTACAAAAGACTCAATATCATTATTTGGCCCTGTAACATTCCCGTTAGGGGAAGCAAATACCTGCGGGATATTGACAAGACCAGTCCCCTGCTGGACATCCAAATGGAACATAAATTTGCCGCTGCCATTCAGGGTTGCCTCATAAAAAATATCCATGGAGAGAGATCCCTCGGCCATGTCATTTTCCTTTCCGTCCCCATCCTTACTCCCTATTGTCCCCTGTGCAATAGCCGTGAGCCAACCGCTAATCCGGGACTGAAAGGCAGTGTGGATCGGGTGGAGCTTGTGCCCAAGCTCTCCGGCGGATTCATGATGCTCTTCAGTTGAGGGACGCTGAATCGAACCACCTTCCCGGGTTTGGATTCCCTCCTGGTGTTCACTATCATCTTTCTCTCCAGGATGTGCTATCGCCGGCCGGATGGACACGAAACTCAAGATAGATATTACAGCAAGTGTCACCAGTATCATGTTCAGGATTGATTTTCTTCTGATCATCTTACTCCTCCTTGCAGAAACCTCCATGGTCTCATGGTGTCAATCCTTCGACTTAAACACAATAAAAAAGGCCATGAATGCCACCCGCTTCGTGCAGGTTATAGACCTTCATGGCCTTAATTGTAAAAACTCTCTATTTTCATTACTGATCAGTGACTACCTGAAGAGGTTCACCTCTTCATTATAGTTTTATATTTAACACGATATTTTAAAATCTGTCAAGAATTTTTTTTATTTTTGTAGACAACACATAACCTTGACTGATAACCGCCACACCAGTATAATGCGGACAATGGAAGATATAAATGACCTTGTCCTTCAGAGGATAAGAAAACTCAAAGAGCTCCGCTCCCTCGGCATCAATCCATACAGCAGCACATACAGGGCCAGTAACTCCTCACAGGATATAGCAGAAAAATACGGCCATCTCACTGCAGAGGAGTTAAAGACCATGAGGTATAACTGCAGTATCGCAGGGAGGGTCGTTGCACTGCGCAGTTTTGGAAAGGCCGCCTTTTCCCATATACAGGATCAAGCAGGACGGACGCAGATATATGTAAAAAAAGAGGTGGTTGGAGAAGATGCATACTCTCTATTTAAAAAGATTGACGTCGGGGACTTCATCGGTGCGGAAGGGATGCTCTTTCGAACAAAGACAGGGGAGCTTACATTAGAAGTCGGGAGGGTTTCCCTCCTCTCCAAATCGCTCAGGCCCCTCCCGGAGAAGTGGCATGGTTTGACAGATAAAGAGACAAGGTACAGGCAGCGATATCTGGACCTTGTTGTAAACCCTGAGGTAAAAAATGTCTTTGTCACCCGCAGCAGGATTATAAGGCATATAAAGGAATTCCTTGACAACCATGGCTTCTTAGAGGTAGAGACTCCGATGATGCAGCCAATCCCGGGAGGGGCGACTGCAAGGCCGTTTAAGACACATCACAATGCGCTTGGTATAGACCTGTACCTTAGAATAGCGCCGGAACTTTATCTGAAGAGGCTGATAGTGGGCGGGTTTGAGCGTGTGTACGAGATAAACAGGAATTTCAGAAATGAGGGGATATCAGTAAGACACAACCCCGAGTTTACTATGCTTGAGTTCTACATGGCTTATGCGAACTACAATGACCTTATGGACCTTACAGAAAAGATGTTTACAACCATAGCAGGCAAGGTCCTTGGAGGTATGAAGTTATCCGTCAATAACGAAGAAATAGACCTTACTCCTCCATGGGGGAAGTTGACCCTTAAAGATTCTGTCATAAAATATACCGGCATAGACCCCGGGATATTGGAAGACAGGGCGCTTGCCCTTGAATGGGCAAGAAAGGAAGAGGTACCGCTTAAAGGGGATGAGTCACTTGCAAGGATTACCTTAGAGATATTTGAGAAAAAGGTGGAAGAACATCTAATAAAACCTACTTTTATAATTGACTATCCTACTGAGGTATCGCCACTTGCAAGGAGAAAGGACGATAACCCTGACATTACAGAGCGCTTTGAGCTGTATATCTGCGGGCTTGAAGTGGCTAACGCCTTCTCCGAGCTGATTGACCCTGAAGACCAGAGGGAGAGGTTCCTTTCACAGGAATCAGAACGTGCAGGCGGTGATGAAGAGGCGCATCAGATGGATGAAGACTTCATCCGTGCCCTTGAATATGGAATGCCGCCCACTGCAGGTGAAGGGATAGGGATAGACCGTCTTGTAATGCTCTTCACAGGGCAGAACTCCATACGCGATGTCATCCTCTTCCCGCACATGAGGCCTGATGCCTGCTGAAGATATGATAAAGCTCCCCTATGAGCTCTTTATCGCCCTCCGTTACCTTAAGGCAAAAAAGAGGCATAAGGCCATATCGCTGAACACCATTATATCTATCGGCGGGGTTAGTCTCGGTGTGGCAGCGCTGATAGCCACCCTCGCTGTCATGACAGGTTTTACCGAGGATCTGCGTAATAAGATACTTGGCGCCAATGCCCATGTTATAGTCCAGGGCCTGAGAGGATCCGGCATATCAGGCTATAAGGATATAGCCTCAAAGATAGAAGGGATCCCTCATGTCGTCTCTGCAGCGCCATTTATACAGAATGAGGTCATGCTGACATCTCCTGTCAGCACAACAGGTTCTATTATAAGGGGTATAGACCCGGCGCTTGAAGGGAAGGTGACTGACATATCGAAGGCGCTTAAGAAAGGGGATATAAAATCTCTTAACACAGGGATTAAAAAAGATGATATGACTTTTCCTGGAATAATAGTCGGGGCCGAGCTCGCAAGGCATCTTGCCGTATCAATCGGTGATACTGTGAATGTTGTCTCACCCACCGGGAAGATAGGCCCCCTGGGGATGATACCTAAGTTCAAGAGATTTGTTGTGGTTGGCATATTCGATTCAGGGATGTATGAATATGATTCAAAGCTTTCATATATATCTATCCCGGATGCCCAGGAGTTTTTCGGCATAGGGGATGTGGTAAGCGCCATAGCTGTCAGGGGCGACAACATATTCAGCGCAAAAGATATAGCGCGGGGTATTGAATTGAGCCTTGGCACATCATTCTGGGCAAGGGACTGGATGGAGATGAACAGGAATCTCTTTTCAGCCCTTCAATTAGAGAAGATAGTAATGTTTATAATATTGATATTGATAGTACTTGTTGCCGCCTTTAACATAATTGGCACGCTCACAATGATAGTGATAGAGAAGTCCCGGGAGATAGCTATACTCAAGGCTATGGGGGCAACAAGGCGCGGTATAATGAGGATATTCATGATCCAGGGGATTGTTATAGGGATTGTGGGGACGGTTATTGGAACGCCGCTCGGTTACGGCATATCCATATTGATACAGAACTTTTTTTCACTCCCCGCGGATGTCTATTATATCAGTCATATCCCTGTAATGATAAGAATACCCGACCTTCTGCTTGTATCGTTTTCTGCAATAGGGATAAGCCTGCTTGCCACATTATACCCTTCGTGGCAGGCTGCTAAGTTAGACCCTGTGGAGGCGCTGAGGTATGAATGAAAAATGTAAAATTCAAAAATCGAAAGTCAAAATGACAATGTAAAATTTTAAAATGGAGGAATGCAAAGAGAATAATTCTTTTTGCATTTTAAATTACATTTTGATATTTGCATTTTGATTTTTGATTTATTTTAGGAGGCATATATGTTTAAGATAATAAAATACCTTGTTTATCTCTCTGTCATCGTCGGCGTTATCATCGCCTTCATCATGTGGAATGGCGGCGATAAGATACGCTGGTTTGGGAAAAAGTCTGAAGGTGTTGGTCATACATTAAAGGAGAAGTCTGAGGTGGTAGGAGATAAGTCAGACCAGCTAAAAGAGGAGATTACAGATAAGAAAGCGCTTATAGAAGAAAAAATCAAGACGGTTGTGGAAAAGGCGGAAAAACACGGGATCATAAAAAGGGAAGGGGAGGAACGTGAGAGGTGAGAGGTGAGACGTGAGAAGAAAGTTAGGACATGGACGAGCTTTTAATTGCTAA
Source organism: Nitrospirota bacterium (assembly GCA_016234155.1). Lineage (GTDB taxonomy): Bacteria > Nitrospirota > 9FT-COMBO-42-15 > HDB-SIOI813 > HDB-SIOI813 > JACRGZ01. The sequence goes on from JACRGZ010000134.1 coordinate 4,278, forward strand.
AGACATTCATAAGAGCTTCCACACAAATGGCCAGGAGCTCCACATCCTTAAAGGGATAAATATTGCAATCTCTAAAGGTGAGATGATCGCCGTTATGGGCGCATCCGGTGTGGGAAAGAGCACCCTGCTGAATATACTCGGGGCCCTTGACAGGCCCACTGCCGGAGAGGTGATTTTTGAGGGTTCAAATATATTTGAGAACTCTGATGATGAGCTTGCCTGTCTCCGGAACAGGAAGATAGGGTTCGTATTTCAATTCCATCACCTCCTGCCGGAATTTACCGCTCTTGAGAACACGATTATCCCTGCAATGATACTCAAAACAGATAGGAGAAAGGCGATGAATACTGCTGAGGGTCTCCTCACAAAGGTCGGCCTGAAGGACCGCATGAGGCATAGACCAGGTGAGCTGTCGGGAGGAGAGCAGCAACGGGTAGCTATAGCACGGGCACTAATGACAGGGCCTGATATCATACTTGCCGATGAACCTACCGGTAATCTCGATACACACACGGGCGATGAAGTCTTTGCCCTGCTTAAAAATATTAATCATGAATACAGGACAACATTTGTGGTAGTAACTCACAATGAAAGACTTGCCATGCATACGGATAGGATACTAAAAATGATAGACGGGCAGATAGCAGAGGAGAGAAAAGGATTGTAAAAGTTCAGCTAACCGCAGAGACGCAGAGTCGCTGAGTATGGAAATTAATAGACTCTAAATTGTAACTACTCAGCATATTGAATAACTTAATGATAATGAATAACACTTTTTCTCTGCGTCTTTGCGTCTCTGCGGTGAACTATTACGAATGCTGACCCCCTATCCCCTCTCTGTAAACGGCAGGAAGGCGATATTTCTGGCACGTTTTATTGAAGTTGTAAGCTCCCTCTGGTGCCTTGCACAGACACCGGATATACGCCGCGGCATAATCTTGCCCCTGTCGGTAACAAAACCCCGCAGTGTCTGCACATCCTTATAGTCTATCAGCGGGGTCTTATCTGTACAGAACCTGCAGACCTTCCGACGATAATAAGGCCTGAATTCTCTATCTTCCCTCTCTTCCCTGCCTGGTTTTTCTTGTTTCCTGTAATTCTGCATTCTCATTCTCATTTTCCCTTTCTAATAGTTCGGTAAACTTACTACAGGTTTAAAATGGTACATCATCCTCAACTACCTCTCCTGCCCCGGGCGAATTTGACGCCGCTCCCCCTTCCTCATGGACAAAATCAGCAGCAGCCCCCTGGCGTTTCGGCATAAATTGAACACTCTGAGCTACAACCTCTATCTTGCTCCTCTTCTGACCGTCATCTGTCTCCCACCTCCTCTGTTGCAGCCTCCCGTCAATAAGGACAGCATCCCCCTTATTTATATACTGCCCGCAGCTCTCCGCCTGTTTGCCAAAGACAACTATGTCCACATAACAGACCTCATCCTTTACATCTCCACCCTGTTTAAATCTGCGGTTTACCGCCATAGAAAAATTGGCTACTGCTGTGCCATTCGGGGTATAGCGTATTTCAGGGTCTTTGGTAAGATTCCCCAAGAGAATGACCTTGTTAAACCCGCTCATGATGATACCCTCCCTTCTTCCCCTTCCTTAGCAATCATTTCATGAACAACAGGGGTTGCTGCCTCCTTTTTCTTTAATAATTCCACCCCCTTCTTGTCTAACTTTATGGTTAGGAATTTTACTACACTGTCATCAATCCGGTAGTTTCTTTCAAGTTCTGAGACCAGATCCCCCTTCCCCTGAAAACGGAGAAGGACATATATACCCCTCTTTTCTTTCATCACCTCATAGGCAAGTTTTTTCTTCCCCCAGTTCTCTGTAGCAATAAGCCCTCCATTCTGTTTTACAATCCCCTCCATCTTACCAATAGTCTTCTGGACATCAGCCTCGTTGAGGGTAGGCTTGAGAATAAAGATTGATTCATATGTGTTCATTTTTCACCTCCTTATGGGTTAATAGCCCTATTCCTGAGTAATAGGGCAAGGAGAAGCTTGTCCCCGCAAGCTTTAAGCGGGGAATGGTATGCAGATTGGCTATGCGACCGCTCTCGTTACCCTCTCCATCTCTCTTTTATATTTAGGCCGTGGTAAGCGCATCTCAATGACCCTTGGCGGGCATTTGTCTACACATATTGTACACCCTATGCACCTTGCCGGATCTACAACGTGTAATTGCTTTAACTCCCCTGATATGGCATCAACCGGGCATACCTTCTTACATATCAGACAACCTATGCAATCATCGTTTACATATGCTACATCCCTCACAAGGATCAGGTCAGAAATAACGTTTGTCGGACAAACAGGAACACAGAGGCCGCAGTTGGTACATTTATTGTAGTCTATACGGGCAAGGAAACTATCAATAGTTATAGCGTCATAAGGACAGACCTTATCACATTTGTTACATGCTATACAACCGACGTTGCACAACTTCTTTGTGTCGGCGCCCTTATCAAGAGAACGGCAGAAGATATGAACATCCTTGTTCTCCGGTACAAGTTCAATAAGGTTCTTTGGGCATGGGGGTATACAAAGACCGCACCCCGTACACTTCTCATCTATCACAACAGGGAGCCCGTTATCACTCATGTACATAGCGTCAAATGGACAGGCCCGGACGCAACTGGCAAGCCCTAAACATCCATAGACGCACCCCTTTGAACCGCCTGCCACTAATATTGCTGCATTACAGTCCTGGACACCATGGTATTCAAACTTCTCGACCGCCTCATTATGCCCTCCAAGACAGTAGACCCTGGCAAGCATCCTCTCAGGCATTTCAGGGGCATCAACACCCATCACTGCTGATATCTTCTTTGCTGCAGACGCCCCGCCAGGCGCACACCCTGACACGGATGCCTGGCCTGCTGCTACGGCCATAGCAAAGCCCATGCATCCTGCGTATCCGCAGGCGCCACAATTGGCATGAGGCAGGAAACTGTCTATCTCCGCAATCTTGGGATCTATCACAACGGCAAACTTCCTGGCCGCTATTCCAAGCCCAAAGCTTGCCACTACCCCCATAGCCCCCATTGTAACGACAGCTGTCAACATTTTAAGCCTTCACCTTCATCTGAAAATACCCCTTCAAATCCCCCCTCGCCCCATAATCCCCCTAAATCCCCCTTTAAAAAAGGGGGACTTTTACCCCCCTTTGAAAAAGGGGGATTTTCATTATCCTTTGTGAGCCTGGGCTCATGAGCGGTTCATCTGAAAATCATTTAAATCATTATAACCTATCCATCCTACCTTGGGCAACCCTTTTTGTAATAGTTCACCGCAGAGACGCAAAGACGCAGAAAAAATTTAAAGTCTATTAATTTCCATACTCAGCGCCTCTGCGTCTCTGCGGTTAGCTGAACTTTTACCCCTTTTTACATCTTGACTAATCCTGCAAAGCCCAAAAAGGCCAAAGACATAAGCCCCGCTGTAATAAGCGAGATAGGTGTCCCCTGTAATACCTTTGGTATCCTGGCATAAGCCATCTGCTCACGGATTCCGGCCATAAGGAGTAGCGCTACAGTAAACCCTACTGGAGCCCCGAATGAAAAAAAGAGCATCGGGAAGAAGTCCATCTCTTTCTGCACAACCAGCAATGCCACTGCCAGCACCGCACAATTTGTGGTAATCAGCGGGAGGAATATACCGAGTGCATTATACAGGGCAGGGCTTGTCTTTTTAATAACCATTTCCACAAACTGAACGAGGGTGGCAATTACCAAAATAAATACGATAGTCCTTAGATATATAAGGTCAAAAGGTACGAGCACAAGCTTTTCTATAAGCCACGCACTCAGTCCTGCCAGTGTTATAACGAAAACGACAGCCATCCCCATTCCAATGCTTGTCTCTATTCTCGATGAGACACCAAGGAAAGGACAGATCCCAAGAAAACGTGCTAAGACGAAATTCGTAACAAAGATTGTACTGACAAGGATAAGTAAGATTTCAACTACATTATCCATTTTTACCTCTTCCCCTTTCTTTTTTCTTCAATCTTATTTGCCAGGGCAACAAGGAGTCCCAATCCAATAAATGCCCCTGGTGGTAAGACCATAACTATCATAGGCTGGTACTCATAATCAAATAATCCCATAACCCCTGTAAGAGCCGGCATATCAAACCATGTCCCATTACCGAGTATCTCCCTTACTGATCCGAGCAGAATAAGGACTATGGTAAATCCTATCCCCATACCAAGTCCGTCTGCAGTAGACCTGATGATATTATTCTTGGATGCAAATGCCTCTGCCCGTGCCAAGACTATGCAATTTACAACAATCAGAGGAATAAATATACCAAGGGCATGGTGAAGCTCAGGCGTGAAGGCCGCCATCATAAGGTCAGTTACAGTGACAAAGGACGCTATTACAATGATGAAGGCCGGTATCCTTATCATATCCGGTATTATCTTGCGTAATAACGATATCATTATATTAGATGCCACAAGGACAAATGTGGTTGCAATACCCATCCCAACCCCATTTGTGGCCGAGGTGGTCACTGCAAGCGTAGGACATGTACCTAAGACCAACCGGAACAGTGGAATCTCTTCCCACAATCCCCTGACAAAGTCACCGGTGACCTCTTTGATATTCAACCATGGCACACCTGACGCGGGCTGGACCTCTGTAATATCTGAAGAAACCATATCTCTATCCGCCATCGCCGAACTCCTTCCCATAAATCTCTAAGCCCTTTTTTACCGCGTTTACCACTGCCCTCGGGGATATAGTGGCGCCGCTAAACTGATCTATTTCACCGCCGTCTTTCTTCACAGCAAATTTAACGCCATCTTCCAGCGACCTCCCCTTAAACTGATTTCTCCATTCTTCTTTTTGTATCCTATTGCCAAGACCAGGGGTCTCTTTATGGCTTATTATCTCAATACCTGATAACTTGCCATCAGGACCGACACCCATAAGTATCGCAATGTCGCCTCCATATCCGTCAGGCGTTTTCACCTGAAAGGCAGCGCCAACCTGTTTCTCATCCATCTTACCCGTATAGAACTTTATCTTTATATCCCTCCCCTTTTTATCATGTCCCACAACCACTTCCCTGGCATCTTTATCTATATCGTTGTTAAACGAAGGCAACACCGCTTTAAGGGCACTAACAGTTTTCAGCCGCTCCTGTTCCGCAATAGGCCCTTTAGTAATATCGTAGACCCTGGCCAAAGCCGCCGCCGCAACTAAACAAAACACTGTCAAAACAATAATCAGACGTACCATAATAAATCAAAAATCAAATGTCAAAAATCAAAATGACAGATCAAAAATCAAAAATCAAAATGACAATGTAAAATGTAAAAAGAAAAATATAATCAGTTGAGGTTCTTGCAAAAGTCTGTGTCATCCCCGAAATCTTCTATCGGGGATATGATTTTCTGTAATAAAACACTATATTCCCACTTAAACCATGCGGGAATGACAACATTTTTATACTTTTGCAAGAGCCTCAGTTGTTTAATGAATTGTTTTTGAATTTTACATTACATTTTGATTTTTGACTTTTGATATTTGATTTTTAATTGCCCCATACCTCACAGGCCTTATATACCTGTCAATCATAGGTGAGAGTATATTCATCAAAACAATGGCAAAAGATACCCCTTCCGGATAACCGCCCCACATCCTTATTATGACAGTGATAAGGCCGCAGCCAAAACCAAACAGGAGCTGTCCCTTGAGTGTTACGGGACATGTTACCATATCAGTGGCCATGAAAAAAGCCCCTATAATCAGGCCGCCTGTAAATAGATGAAATACCGGATTTACATATTTACCAGGATCTATCACCCAGAATATACCGCTGAAGACCATAACCGTGCCAATCATGCTTACAGGTATATGCCATGTTATATATTGTTTATAAAGGAGATAGGCTGCCCCTATCAGAAGGGCAATGGCCGATATCTCACCTATGCTCCCGCCTATGTTGCCTATGAAGGCATCCAGCAGATTCAGTTCAGCGGCCTTGCCTATCCCTTTTCCTATAAGTCTTGCAACCTGCAGGTCACCCAGCGGCGTCGCACCTGTCTTTGCATCTATGCCGGAGAATAGCGACCGCGGCGCCGGCCATGTTGTCATCTGTAACGGAAAGGCTATCAGGAGGAACACCCTTGCCATAAGGGCCGGGTTGAATGGGTTAAATCCAAGCCCCCCGTATAACTGTTTGCAGATGATGATAGCAAAGAACCCGCCTATTACTGATAACCACCATGGCGATCCGGGAGGTAAGGTAAGTGCAAGGAGAAGGCCTGTAACAGCGGCGCTGCCATCCTTAATGGTGTTCCCATGACCGCTTATCTTCTGATAGAGCGCCTCTGCGGCTAAGGTCGATGCCACTGATATTACGATGACATAGAGTGCGCCCCACCCGAAAAAATATAAACCTGCTAAAGTGGCGGGGAGCAGGGAGAGGACGACAGACCACATTATCCTCTCAATAGTATCAGCCCCCAGTTGATGGGGGGATGAGGTAAGGATCAGCTTCGGGGTGGGCCCTTCTAACCTTCCCTTCTTTTCTTCCTTTTCCGCTACTGCTTGTTCTGCCATTACTCTACAGGTTAAAGGAGCTTCAGTATCTTACGCGACCTTGCCCTTTGCCTTCCTCATCTCAGCCTTGATATAACGTATATGATGCACAATAGGCCTTCTCGATGGACATACGTATGTACAGCAGCCACACTCTATGCAATCGAGCACATAATATTTTTCAGCCTCTTTCGGCTGGCCGACCTCCGCAAGGATACTGTACATATTGGGTAACAACCTGATCGGACATGCCTGCACACACCTCCCGCAACGTATGCATGCCCGGAAGTCCTCGAGAAGCACATCACCCTTTGGTATTACGAGGATCCCTGATGTCCCTTTCAATACAGGTACATGGAGTGAATACTGGGCTATACCCATCATTGGACCGCCGAATATGATCTTACCGGCTCCACCGGCAAGGCCGCCGCATTCTGATAAAACATGCTCAAGAAGTGTGCCTATCAGCACCCTGAAATTCCCATGTCTGTTGACCCCCTTACCTGTAACAGTAACAATACGCTCAACAAGCGGGATCCCGTTATGTACCGCATTATAAACAGCTGCCGCAGTCCCGACATTCTGGACTATAATTCCCACATCCATTGGAAGCCCGCCCGATGGCACCTCCTTGCCCGTTATGCTCTTTATCAGTTGTTTTTCTGCACCCTGGGGGTATTTCTTTTGGAGTGCAACAACCCGGATATTTGTACCCGATGCGGCCTTTCTGATGGCCTCCGTTGCCACCGGCTTATCATCTTCAATCCCTATATGCCCCTCCCTTACACCCATCACGTGCATCAGTATCTTCATACCCTCAACCACCTCACGGGACATCTCGGCCATCAGCCTGTCATCCGCAGTAAGATAGGGTTCACACTCTGCACCGTTCAAGATAACTGTGTCTATCTTTTTTTCCTTAGGAGGGCTCAACTTTACATGTGTCGGGAATGTTGCGCCACCCATCCCCACGATACCGGCATTCAGTATGATATTTTTTAATTCTTTCGGGTCCGAGTTAAGATAATCTCTACGCCCTTTGATATTATCTATGGTCTCATCTTTTCCATCAGACTCTATCACGACCGAGTTGGACTGATTACCGGAGGGATGCGGAAACCTCCCTATAGCTATAACCTTTCCGGAGACAGAAGAGTGGACAGGGGCTGAGACAAAACCCTTTGCCTCTCCCACCTTCTGGTACTTCTTTACCATATCCCCTATCTTTACCAACGGCTCACATGGGGCACCTATATGCTGGGACAGGGGTATTACAACCTTACCGGGCGGCCTTATCCCCTCGATAGGCAAAGAGGATGTAATGCCCTTCTCATCTGACGGGTGTATACCCTCACCTGCTATTGTCCACATAGTAAACTCCTAAATTATGAAATAAGGGGTCAAGTGTTATTTTTGATCCTCAAGAAAATAAAAAAACATATAACAAGAAATGAATAATGAAAATTTGCCTCAAAGAACTAAAAAAGACACAAAAAAACACTTAAACATTTTTCATTTTTTGTTTAGTGTTATTCATTATCATTAAGTTATTCAATATGCTGAGTAGTTACAATTTATTTCTTATTCCTCTCCTTCAACAGGTCTTTCAACTCATCCATAAACTCATTTATATCCTTAAACTCTCTGTATACAGATGCAAATCTCACATAAGCAACCTCATCAAGGTTGTGAAGTTCCCGCATCACTTCTGCCCCTATCATAGAACTCGGTATCTCTTTCTCACCGCTCTCCTGCACCTTTTTTTCTATCTTTGATGCCACCTCTTCCAGGACGTCCATACCAACAGGCCTTTTCTCGCATGCCTTTTTAAGGCCGGAGAGTATCTTGTTCCTTTCAAAAACTTCCCTCCGCCCATCTTTTTTTACTACGACAGGAAGGATATCTTCTATGTGCTCATAAGTTGTAAACCTCCTCCGGCATATCAGACATTCCCTCCGGCGCCTTATCGAACCGCCTTCCCTACCCTCCCTCGAATCTACAACCTTGTCCTCAATATGGCCACAGAATGGACATTTCATGGATACTCCTTTTAAATCCAAATGTCAAATTATTTGAACTTTGAGCTTTGACATTTGACATTCATTTGTCATTTGAGCTTTGATATTTGTCATTACTTTTTAATACACCGGAAATCTTCTACACAATTCCATGACCTCTATCTTCACATCATTATAAACATTCTCATTACCAACATTGCTCAGCACCTTGTCTATATATTCCGCTATCCTGTCCATCTCCCCCTCTTTCATCCCTCTTGTAGTGACAGCAGGGGTGCCGATCCTTATACCGCTTGTTATCATAGGGGGTTTGTCATCGAATGGGACGGCGTTCTTATTCAGTGTTATGCCCGAGACATCTAAAGCAGCCTCGGCATCCTTGCCGGTTATCCCTTTATTCCTCAGATCAACGAGCATCAGGTGGTTGTCTGTGCCGCCAGAGACAAGATTATACCCCATCTTTATCAGGTTATCTGCAAGTCGTTTTGCATTTATAACGACCTGCTCCTGATACCTCTTAAACTCCGGCGTCATCGCCTCCTTAAGTGCTACAGCCTTTGCTGCAATCACATGCATGAGTGGTCCACCCTGTATAGCAGGGAATATACCCTTATCAATAAGCTTTGCGTATTCTGCCTTACACATTATCATACCACCCCTAGGACCGCGGAGGGTCTTATGGGTTGTCGTAGTAACAAAATCGCAATAAGGAAACGGGCTTGGATGTACGCCGGCCGCAATCAGGCCTGCTATATGTGCAATGTCTGCAAGTGTATAGGCGCCGACTTCTTTAGCAATATTATGAAATGCCTTAAAGTCCAGCGTCCTTGCATAGGCGCTTGCCCCTATTACTATCATCCTTGGTTTGCGCTCAATGGCTATCTTTCTTATATCATCATAATCAATCATGCCTGTCTCACGGCTGACCCCATAGCCTGCAACATTATAAAAAATACCTGAGAAATTTACCCGGCTGCCATGACTCAGGTGACCGCCATGAGCAAGGTCCATACCCATAATAGTGTCACCAGGCTTCAGTACGGCAAAATAGACCCCCATATTGGCCTGGGTCCCCGAGTGCGGCTGGACATTGACATGTTCAGCCCCGAAAATGGCCTTAGACCTTGATATGGCAAGGTCTTCCACGACATCCACATACTCGCATCCCCCATAGTAGCGTTTGTGCGGATAACCCTCGGCATACTTGTTTGTCATTACACAACCCTGTGCCTCAAGCACAGCCTTGCTGGCATAGTTCTCCGAGGCAATAAGGAGGATCTTATTGTTCTCCCTCGCCATCTCGTTCTGAATAGCTTCATAAACTTCAGGGTCTGTATGCAGCAGCTCTGACATGTTCATATCCTTTTTTAGTTGTTATTATTGTACAATCCCTTCTCCAACTTGCTTATCTTATCTAATCTCCTCTGATGCCTTCCACCTTCAAAACCTGTCTTGAGCCACGCATCCACCATCAACAGGGCGACTTCCTTTTCCAATAACCTGCCGCCAAGGACCAGTATGTTTGCATCATTATGCAGCCTGCTCATCCTTGCCGTATACATATCATAGCACAATGCCGCCCGCACATTAGGGAACTTGTTTGCCACTATAGACATCCCTATACCGGTTCCGCAGGAGAGTATCCCTCTCTCTACCCTTCCCTTCGAGACAGCATCCGCTACCTTAATGCCATAATCCGGATAATCTACAGACTCCGGATTATCCACTCCATAATCTGTCACATCTATACCCTTTTCCTTAAGGAAGGCTGCTATGCCTTCTTTAAGTTCGCAGCCGGCATGGTCCGATGCAATAGCTATCTTCATAGGACTTATAGTCTAACATAGTTGACTGCTTTAATGAAGACTGACATTAATATCCTTTTTGAGGTCTTTAAACCTAACCTATCTGACTGTTTTGTGTCAAGCAGATTTTTGCTACAATAGCATGATATGCCAGACATGGAGACTTTAACAGAGATACTGAAGGCGAGGATTTCTATACATGGCAAAATTCCTTTTGCCGAATTTATGGCTGAAGCCCTCTACCATCCTGATCTTGGATACTACTCCTCTGAACGGACAAGGATAGGAAAAGCTGGAGACTATTTTACCTCACCCACTGTCCACCCTGCTTTCGGCGGACTTATATGCAAAGAGCTGCAGGAAATGTGGCAAATTACCGGTGGGGAAGAGTTTTCCATTGTGGAAATGGGAGGGGGGAACGGCGCCTTATGTCACGATATCCTGAAATATGCAAAGGAAAGGCATCCTTCCTTCTATAGGGTTCTGAAATATATAATCATTGAAGAAAGCGCCTATATGAGAAAGATCCAGAGGAGCCG
>JACRGZ010000136.1 GCA_016234155.1 Nitrospirota bacterium
ATTTGTGGGTAGTCTCAATTTTGAAGCTATTATATCCCCCCTCCCTTGACGGGAGGGGGTTAGGGGGTGGGTGAATTGGACTGTAATATCAAGGTGTTAAAATTTAGTTCCCCCTCCCCTCAATCCCCTCCCGCAAGGGGAGGGGAGGTTAAGGATTGAATGTACCCACTTTTTTGTCGCAGACCCAGTATATTTCTGATCAAAATAAATAGTATCAAACATGCCCATTTTGTATATCCTCCAGATAACGAATCAATTTTGACTTTGCCGGTCCCATATAGAGAAAATCGAGGAGCGCCTTTTCTGGTGTTGCCATCTTGATTCCAAACTTGCCGACCGGTTCATTGCCAAAGAAAAATGCCAAAGAAAAATGATAGATTAATATGATGTATCGAGAAAGTCCCCGGCGATGTCTTGAAGATATGCGTTCTTGCGAGAGAAACGGAATATGTAATTGCGGGGACCTGAGAAATCATGCCACAGATAGAAGATCAGAATAAAGAGATGGAAGAAATAGCCTTACCTGCCCCTGCATGAGATATGCAATAATTCAGAAGCAAGGATAACCCTGTTCTTGCCGAGGCTTTTGGCCATATACATTGCCTGGTCCGCTAATCTTAGCAGCTCAGTCTCATCTCTTGAATGGTCAGGATATCCGGCAACACCAAAGCTTGCCGTGATCCTGAGCGATAGCCCTTCCTCTGTAAGAAACGTATGTCTGTTTATATCCTGCTGAATCCTTTCGGCTATCCCGTAGGCCATCTCAACGGTGGTGTGAGGCAGTACAATGACAAACTCATCCCCCCCGTAGCGGGTTATGATATCAACATCTCTCAGACTGCTCACTAACATGCCGGCCACCTCCATAAGGGTCTTACTACCGATCAGATGACCATGCCTGTCATTGACAAGCTTGAAGGAATCAAGATCTAAGAATATTACAGAAAATGTTGAATGATACCGTCTGCACCGCTTGACCTCAGTATCGAGGGCCCTGTATAAGTATCTGAGATTAAACAACTTTGTCAGGTCATCAGTTATGGCAAGATTGGCCATCTTCTGATAGAGGTTCGACCGCTCTATGGCTATCGATGCCTGGTCAGCTAACTTTAGCATCAGCTCCATATCCTTTTTTGTAAAGGGCTTGCCATTCTTTTTGTTTATAATCTCCAGCACGCCGATTGTCTTCTTTTTGTTTATAATGGGTACACTCAACACATTGTTGGGAGTAAACCCCTTGATAGCAGTAAGGTAATACGGGCAGCTCCGGTCATTTAATACATCCCTGATTATCAAGGGCTTTCCCATTTTAGCAACCTTCCCGGCTATACCCTCTCCAATCTTTAACCGCAACTCCTGTAACCCCGCCGGTTGATGACCCTTGGTCATAGCAAAATAGAGATCATCTCTCTCTTCATCTATGAGCAGGAGAGACCATGCCTCTGCTTTAACAAGCTTCTGGACATTTTCCATTATAATATCAAGCACTTTGTTTAATTCGAGGGTAGAGGTAAGGGCCTTTCCGACGTTTATAAAGATGGAGAGTTCTTTCTTTACCTCTTTAAGGATATTCCTTAGCTCTCTGTTTTCTTTCTTGAGGGCTTTCATTTGAGAATGACCTTTCAAATCCCCCCTTACCCCCCTTTTCTAAAGGGGGGAAACTAATTTCCCCCTTTAAAAAAGGGGGATTAAGGGGGATTTTCATGCCCCTTTGTGAGTGGGAGTATTATCAATTACATTTCGGCAGAAATAGAAAGATTTTTTAGGGGAGTCTCTTACCCACCGCAACATTTTTTATACTTTTTGCCGCTCCCGCAGGGGCAGGGGTCATTTCTTCCAACCTTTTTATCACTCCTCTGGGCAGGTTTCTGCTGGGATGGTTCTCCGCGGTTAAGGCTCATCCTCTGGGGGGTGGGGGGGCGCCTCTGTTGAACAGGCTCTTCCTTTACAAGCTGGACCTTGAATAACCTCTCTACAGTGTCTGATTTTATACGGCTTATCATGTCGTTAAACATCTCAAACCCTTCGCGCTTATACTCGATCAAGGGGTCCTTCTGACCATATCCCCTCAACCCTATACCCTCTTTCAGGTAGTCCATCGTAAGGAGATGGTCCTTCCAGTGGGTATCAACGACCTGGAGAAGTACCACCCTTTCTATCTGCCTCATTATCTCTGAGCCAAACTCACTCTCCTTGCCGTCATATGCCTTACGTATCTTCTCCATGAGCGTCTCTTTTAACCCCTCTACGCCGGTATTATTGAAATCTATCTCGCCATCATGGATTGCAAGAGAGAATTGTCTTAAGAGGGCCTCTTTCATGCCTTTTATATCCCACTCTTCTGAATATATATCCTTGCCGCAATATATTGACACGGTGTTATCAAGGATGTCCCCTGTCATGTCAAATATTATATCTGTAAGTCCTTCCCCCTGAAGTATCTGCCTCCTCTGGCTGTATATGACCCCCCTCTGCTGGTTCATCACATCATCATACTCAAGGAGATGCTTCCTTATATCGAAGTTACGGGCCTCCACCTTCTTCTGGGCGTTCTCAATGGCCTTTGTAACCATCCTGTGTTCAATCGGGGTACCCTCTTCCATCCCCAGTTTATCCATCAGGCCGGCAATCCTCTCAGAGCCGAATATACGCATAAGGTCATCTTCTAAGGAGAGGTAAAAACGGGAAGAACCCGGGTCACCCTGACGACCGGACCTCCCGCGAAGCTGATTGTCAATACGCCTTGCCTCATGTCTTTCCGAGCCTGTTATATGGAGCCCTCCCGATCTTATGACCTCTTCCTTTTCCTTTTCACAATGTACCTTAAACTCTTTATAAATCCTCTCTCTCTCCTCAGGGGGTAAATCCGGTTGGGCGGCAAAGGACTTTTTTGCAAGGAAATCAGGGTTGCCACCGAGCAGAATATCTGTGCCGCGGCCGGCCATGTTGGTGGCTATAGTTACAACCCCCTTCCTCCCCGCCTGAGCCACTATCTCTGCCTCCATCTCATGATATTTTGCATTCAGGACTGTATGCTTGATCCCCTTTTTCTTTAGCAGGGATGAGAGCTTCTCAGACTTTTCAATAGATACCGTACCAACTAATACAGGCTGTCCTTTCTGGTGCCTCTCTATTATCTCATCTACTATGGCATTAAACTTTTCCCTCTCTGACTTATATACCACATCCGAGTTGTCTTCACGGATCATAGGCTTATTTGGCGGGATCACCACTACATCCAATTTATATATACTCTGAAATTCAGCGGCCTCTGTATCTGCCGTACCCGTCATTCCGGCCAATTTGTTATAAAGCCTGAAATAGTTCTGGAATGTGATGGATGCCAGCGTCTGATTTTCTTTGGCAATCTTTACATCTTCCTTTGCCTCAAGCGCCTGGTGGAGGCCGTCGCTATAGCGTCTTCCCGGCATAAGCCTTCCTGTAAATTCATCTACAATAAGGACCTCCCCACCTTTTACCACATAATCAACGTCAAGCTTAAACAGTGCATGTGCCCTCAGGGCCTGGACTACATGGTGGACCATGTCCATATTTGACATGTCATAAAGATTCCCAAGACCAAGCAGCCGCTCCACCTTTGCATTCCCCTCTTCTGTTAAGGCCACTGTCCGGGTCTTTTCCTCAATGGTGTAATCCTGTTCGTTCCTTAACTGGGGTATTATCCTATTTATCCTGGAATATTTATCCGTGGACTCTTCAGTAGGGCCTGATATTATAAGCGGTGTCCTCGCCTCATCGATCAAAATGCTGTCCACCTCGTCTACTATCGCATAGTTGAGTTCTCTCTGGACAAACATGGACGGATCAAACTTCATATTGTCCCGGAGGTAGTCAAAGCCAAACTCGTTATTGGTTCCATACACCACATCACATGCATAGGCAATCTGTCTATCCCTGTCATTTATGTCATGCTGGATAAGCCCGACAGTAAGGCCAAGGAACTTGTATATCTCACCCATCCACTGGCTGTCACGTTTTGCCAGGTAGTCATTTACCGTTATCACATGCACACCCCTGCCCGTTAAGGCATTAAGATACACCGGCAGTGTGGCAACCAATGTCTTACCTTCACCGGTCTTCATCTCCGCTATTTTGCCTTCATGCAGGACCACCCCTCCCAAAAGCTGCATATCAAAATGCCGCATAGAGAGGGTCCTCTTTGATGCCTCACGCACCACAGCAAATGCCTCAGGGAGTATATCCTCTAAGGTCTTGCCCGCGGAGACGGCTGAACGGAACTCGTCTGTCTTCTCTCTTAAAGCGCTATCGGAAAGTGAGGAAATGGAAGGCTCAAGGACATTTATGCCGTCCACGGCCTCCTGGAGACGTTTTAGTTCCCTTTCATTCTTTGTGCCTATTATTTTTTTAAAAAAATCACCAATCATAGTATCCTTCTCTACAAGCTTGGAAATTAAAGTTTAAATGACAAAATCCAAATGTCAAATAAAGTTCAAATTTCAAAATCCAAAGTTCAAATCAAATCATAATTTCAAATACCAAATGGCAAATTTGTCATTTGAGTTTTGACATTCATTTGAACTTTGAGCTTTGACATTTGACATTTACTGTAACATTTTTACGGGGTTTATACAAATCATACTCAATGGGGCAATCGCTGCAAAAAGGGTTCTTTTTGCACAACTCCTTCCCCACCCTCACTATGAGGGCATGATATTCATTATATAAATATGTATCTCCGGAAAGGCTTTTCATAAATAACTCCTGTATCTGATGGTAGGTAGCATCGGCAGGTATATATCCATGTCTTGAGAATATGCGTTTCGTATATGCATCCACCACAAAGATAGGATATTCTGCAGCATAAAGGAGGATAGAGTCTGCCGTCTCAGGCCCAATCCCATTTACATCAAGAAGCCTGTGTCTGAGTACCAGACCATCTTCCTTTAACATGCGGCCTAAATCCCCCCCATATTCGTTAAAGAGGAAAGAGAGGAAATTCCTGAGGCGCTTTGCCTTAATATTGAAATATCCGGAGGATTTGATCAGCCTCGCAAGTATATCTGCCTGAGTATTGTAGAGTCCATGAGGGGTAAACCTGCCGGATTCTTTAAGCGAGGCTATAGCCTTTTCCACATTATCCCATGATGTATTCTGCGTCAGGATGGCGCCGATTATCACCTCAAACGGAGTCTCACCAGGCCACCAGTGCTGAGGGCCGAAGTGTTTAAACAAAGAATTATATATCTCTACAAGGTGGTTTCCCTTACCCATTTAAGATAATTGTCAGAGCCGCCAATAACAGGAATGGCTATGATCTCCGGTACACTGTAGCTGTGAATCTCTTTGACATAGCCTATTATATTATCAAGAAGGGCCTTTCTGCTCTTTGCTACAAGCAGCACCTCTGATTGCCGGTCACTCTTCCCCTCCCAGAAAAAGAATGACTCAACTGAAGGGACAACATTGACGCAGGCCGCAAGGTGGTTCTCTACCAGGAAATTTGCAATCTTCTCACCCTCATCCATAGAACCGGCTGTTATAAGTACAACAATAAATTCCATATCTGAATCAACCATCAGCGGCCTTATCCATTACCCCCTTCCCATCAAACTTCATACACTCCATACCAGAGGCCTGCTCTACAACCACATAAGGCATATCTTTTGACTTAAATCCCATTGCCTTACAACCCTTTGGGAAATTCTGGTCCCACGTTACATAAAAATACCTGCACTTAAAGCAATCAATCCTTTCCTTAATCATCTTTAGTAAATTACTGCAATTCAGACAGTAGACTTCAGACTTTAGACATCAGACTTTTCTGGGAATTTTTTCGTAGCTTTATATACAAGAAGAGTTAATTCATCTGCTAATTGCCACGCCTTTATTTTTGTGTAATCTCTCCCCATTTACTTCTCCTAAGTCTAATGTCTTTAGTCTATGGTCTACTGTCTGAATCACAGAGTAACTTAATCCATTTTGTTTGCTATAATAGCATAAAAGAGGGGAGGCGGGCAATTATGAAAGTAATAATCAACAAATCAATCTTAGAATTAGTCGACGGCGACATTACTAAGGAGGAGACGGAGGCCATCGTGAATGCGGCCAACTCCGGCCTCCGGGGTGGAGGCGGTGTTGACGGCGCAATCCACAGGGTCGGTGGCCCGCAAATAATGGAAGAGTGCAGGAAGATCGGCGGGTGTCCCACAGGAGATGCCGTGATTACTACCGGCGGGAAATTAAAGGCAAAATATGTAATCCATGCAGTTGGGCCTGTATATCATGGAGGCAATAGGGGGGAGCCGGAACTCCTTGCCAGTGCCTACCAGAATAGCCTCAGGCGTGCCTCGGAGAATGTCATCAACAGCATATCCTTCCCGTCGCTCAGCACGGGCGCCTACGGTTATCCCATAGACGCCGCCGCCCGTATCGCCTTAAAGAGTGTGATTGAATATTTAAAAGAACACGAAGAGATCAGGCTTGTACGCTTTGTGCTCTTTGGGGCGGATGCTTACAGGGCGTATGAGGCCGCCCTCCCTACTTGATGACTTTTTGCGAGGCCGTCCTATTTTGCCGCAAAATATTTATTCGTAACCACCTGCTGGCCGATGGTCAGGAGGTTATTTACCAGCCAGTATAAAACAAGCCCTGAAGGAAAGTTTAAGAAAAAGAAGGTGAACATTACAGGCATTATAAGCATTATCTTGGCCTGGGTGGGATCAACAGTGGACGGGGTCATCTTCTGCTGTATCAACATAGAAATACCCATGATAATCGGCATTACATAGTAGGGATCTTTCAGAGAGAGGTCCTTTATCCACAGGAAGAGCGGCGCCTGCCTTAGTTCTATAGCGCTTGCAAGGAGATTATACAACCCAATAAATACCGGTAACTGTAATAACATGGGAAAGCATCCGCCAAGCGGGTTTACCTTGTGGGTCTTGTATAGCTCCATCATTGCCTTGTTTAATGCCGCCCTGTCATCCTTGTATTTCTTCTGCAGCTTCTGCAACTCCGGCTGAAGCTTCTGCATATCCTTCATCGCCTTAAAGCTCTTATATGTAAGGGGGATAAATACGATCTTTGCTATGGCAGTAAGGACTATAATGGCAATCCCATAGTTGCCGCTTAATCTGTAAAAGAGATAGAGGATATAGAAGAGCCCTTTTGCCAGCCAGCTTATCACGCTAATCTCCCCGAACATAAACCAGCCGAAGGATATGCTGTTATCGAGTCCTACCCCAAGTCCTCTCAGCCTCTCGTACTCCTTAGGCCCTGCATAGAGCATTAGAGAGGTCTTCTGCCCGTCAGCCACTTCTATTGCACTCTGAACATCCTTATCCCCGCTCTTTTTCACTACAACTTTACTGACCCTATCCTTTGGTATAAGGGCTGAGATAAAATATTTGTCCTGGACTGCAGTCCATTTTATATCCCCTTCATAAAATAAAGGCCCCTTTATTTTACCTATCTTTTCTTTCTTTACCTTAGAGCCGACCATTGTGGTCGGCCCGACAAATCCAAGTATTGCCTTCTCTCCCCACTCATGTATTCCAAAGTTTGAGCCTGTGGAGAGCGTATAGCTGCCGGCAATATTCACAGGGGTTATATCTACATCCACGTTATAGGTGCCGTTATAAAAGGTAAATTGCTTTTTAACCCCTTTACCACTGTGCGGATCAATGAGGGTAAAGACCACCACCCCCTTTGGGTTTTTATCACTGAGGGCTAAGTCCCCCCCTTCAACAGTGTAAAAACCTCCATTCAGTAACTTGCTTAGATCCCCCTCCCCAACTGTGACTGACATGGGATATGCCGCCACTGCCACATTACCAGGATCAAATAGGACTATATTTTTCGCTCTCGTCACATCAACCCAGTACCGTTTCAACTCCCAGTGTTTAATTACCCCGCCTCTATTCGTAAAAACGGCCTTATATAAATCCGTCTCCACAGTAACGGTGCGTTCTTCCTTCCCCATCTCACCGCTTATCTGTACAGTTCCGGCTAAAGGATGGGGCTTTTCTTCTTTGTCCTGAACAGATTGTCCCTGAGATTCAGGCTGCTCTTTTTGCGGGGGTTTTGGTGATGGAATTATAAAAGGATAGAGGATAAGCACGAGCGCTGATAACACAATCGCAATTAATATCCTCTTATTCATATCTTCCATTACATGTCCTTCCTTACAGGCCTTACAGGGTCATAACCGCCCGGGTGAAAGGGGTGACATTTAAGGAGCCTGAACATGCCCTTATATGCCCCTTTCATAACCCCGAATTTTTGCATTGCATCTATAAAATACTGCGAACAGGAGGGGAAGAATCTGCAGGACGGCGGCTTTAAGATAGAGATATATCTCTGATAAAACCTTACAGGCCCGATAAAGATTTTCAAATACAGCACGTTCAACTCTCTATAGACCTTACCAGATTTACGAAGGCCTCCTTAGCCTCCCGGAAGTCAGCGCCGACCATCTTTTCACGTGCTACAACCACCATATTCAAGCTCATATCCTTTAAGAAGGAATAATCGTCAGCCCTTACAATTTCCCTGATAATCCTTTTAATCCTGTTACGTTTGACCGCTCCACATAGTTTACGGCTTGCAGATATGCCAACGCGACTGTATCCAAGGCTGGTTTCTAAATAGTAGAGGACAAAAAAACGATTGGCCTTTCTCCGTCCATTTCTATAAATATAGCGGTATTCCCATCCCTTCCGTATCTTATAGTTCGATAAACTCACTACAGGTAGTTCGATAGTTCGGCAAGCTCACTACTCAATACAAGTATTGCGACTTGCTCAATACAGGTATTTCGGCTTAATCACCCATTGCCTAGCCGTTATAATGACTCAAAGGGCTTATACCGCCAGCCTCACACGCCCCTTGGCCCTTCTCCTGCTCAGGACCTTCCTGCCCCCTTTTGTCTTCATCCTGCTGCGGAAACCGTGGGTCCTTTTTCTGCTCACATTATGTGGTCTGTATGTAACTGACATAAAGCCTCCTTCAAAATGTATAATTATAATGTAATCACTTGAAATGTCAACTTGTTTTTCTTATTATAAAGGTAATTCAGACAGTAGACCCATAGACATCAGACATTAGACTTAGGAAAGAAAATAAAATGGTTCATTCGTAAAAAAGTTGAGTAACGCAGGTAAATTAAAAATCAAAGATAAAAATGCAAAATGACAAATCAAAATTTAAAGATGAATTTAAAGGCAAAAGATAATCTTTGCATTTTGATATGTATTTTTGATTTTTTATCTTTAATCTTTGATTTTAGTCTAAGGGCTGATTTCTTACATAGAAAAGTCTGAAGTCTACGAGTCTGAAGTCCAGTGTCTGAATTGCAGTACCTTAAGAAAAGGATTTGTCCCGAAGATATGATGGGGGTGGGTGGGAATGATAGTGGTACCCATATGATC
>JACRGZ010000133.1 GCA_016234155.1 Nitrospirota bacterium
GATAAACTGGGCAGGGTGGTTTCTACTGTAAATGCCATGAGCCAGATGAGCAGCTTTGAGTATGATGCCCTGGGGCGGCTTAAGAAGGTCACAGATGCTGACGGTGGTACCGTCTCATATACTTATGATGCCAATGGCAACCGGCTGACCATGACAGACCCGAAGGACAATATCACTTCTTATGAATATGATGCCCTAAACAGGATGAAGACGAAGACAGAGCCTCTGGGAGGGCAGTATCAGTATGTCTATGATGCAGTGGGGGACAGGATATCGATGATAGACGCAAATGGAATTACCATAGACTATGCGTATGATGAGTTAAACAGGCTTGTCTGGATAACCTATCCGGACACTACGGTGGCGTCTTTTGAATATGACGCCAATGGCAATATGGCTCAGATGGTGGATGGCCTGGGGACTTCGGTGTACCAATACGATGGGTTGAACCGGTTGACTGGTTATACTGACCCCTTTGGGAATACAGTGGGCTATGGCTATGATGCTAACGGCAACAGGACATCCCTGGTGTATCCTGATGGAAAGTTGTTGCAGTACGGGTATGATCCATTGAACCGGCTCACATCGGTTACCGACTGGCTCCTGAGGACTACCACATATACCTACGATGCGGCAGGCAGATTAACAGGGACAGTAAATGCGAATGGCACCACAGGGACATATAGTTATGATGCCACAGGAAGGCTGACTGATCTTACCAACGCAAAGGGAGACTCAACGATTATCTCCAGCTATACCTATACCCTCGATCCCCTCGGCAATCATAACAGCGTGGTGCAGGATGAACCACTGATCCCGCTCATCCCGGCACAGAATATCACATATACGCATGATGCTGAGAACCGGATGACTGGTGCAGGAGGGGTTATTAATAACTTTGACCCAAATGGGAATATGACGGCAAAGGGGAGCGATACATTTACCTATGACTATAATAACAGACTGATCCAGAGCAATATTAGTGGGGTGAGTACGCAGTACAGTTATGACGGTGCTGGTAACAGGCTTGTAAAGACTATTGGTGGCGCGACCACGAGGTATATCCTCGATATCAACGGAAGCCTCTCTAACATCCTTGCCGAGACAGATGGGAATGGGACGATTACAGCCTACTATGTCTATGGCCTCGGGCTGATCTCAAAAGTCTTGCCTGACGGCACAGCCTACTATTACCACTTTGATTCGAGAGGCAGCACCATTGCCTTGACCGATGCCAGCCAGAACATCACGGATGCCTATGCCTATGATCCCTTCGGCAATGTGGTGAATCGCACAGGCTCAACGGCGAATCCATTCAAGTATGTGGGGAGATATGGGGTAATGGAGGAAGGGAATGGGCTGCAATATATCCGTGCAAGATACTACATCCCTGAAATGGGAAGATTTATAACGAAAGACCCATTGAGTGGGACAGATGGGGATAGCCAGAGTCTAAACAGATATGTGTATGCGTTGAATAATCCGGTGAGATTTGTGGATGTGAGTGGATTCTGGAGTGTAGATTCTTTTGCAGGAACTCTAAATTGGGGTTTAAAAGCTGTGGATGCTTCCATATGGATTCAAGAAAAAATTGTAAAAGTTGAACAATTTGCACTGAGAGTAGGAAATCTTCTCGGGACAAATTCGACGCTACCCTCTTCTCTTGATCCTACTTTGAAACTACTTGAAGAAAGTAAAGAAATTGTGAAAATAGGTCAAGGTGCATTAACAGTATTCGGAATCCTTGTCAATACTTCGAAAGAGATTATCGATAGAGGTGCATTAAAACAAGAAGATGTAAGATACATATTAACGCAACCAAAAGAGGCTTTTAACGATTTATCAATGACAGGGGTAGAAGATTGGAATAGAGCTGTTTTATCTTTTGATGCTATTTTATGGAATACATTAGCTTCTCCCATAATTTTCACAGCTAAATTATTTGGCATAGATTTAAGTGTACGTGGGCAAGAATTGGGAAAAATGTTGCCTATTGTAGGCAAATGTCCAGGATTACTTGGTACAGGCTTTTATCTATCCCAAGCAATTGGGTCATGTTCATTAAATTCTTCAAATGGCGTAACTATAAAGAAATAAAGGAGAGATTTATTTTAACGCTATGAATTTTTAGAGTCGCAACGGAGAGGGGATGGGCCGTAATAGTTTACTAATCAGGCCGGGTGAAAGATATTTTATCCAAGGAACTCTACAGGATGGGTGTAAGGATGGTATCTAAAATGTTCATCGAAGGCAAAGACGGCATCAAAATTAAAATGATTTATCAGGGCAAAACTGGTGCAATCTGTAAAACTCAGCTTTTTATCTTCAAATTGCATGAATATCGCTTTTGCGGCATCTTCTATCTCCTCTGTAATGCGGAAAATAATGATATGGCTGTTTTGCAACTCATCCATGAATTTAATAGACGTAGCATGGCTCGCCCTTGTCTTGAGGAGGGTATAGACTTCATCAAGCACATAGTCAGATGTGTAAAGAATAGCCTTGCTGTCTTTGAGCTGTTTGTAGATAGATTTTGCCTTTTGATTATGTTCGTCTTTTGGAATGGTGAGGGCGCAGAAGGCGCCGGTATCGATAAAAACCTTCAATCCAGGACCTCACCGTACAGGTACTTATCATGGTGAGAGGAGAGATCAGTATCAGGACAATCCTTTGCAAGGTCGATGATGCCGGCAAGGTTACA
>JACRGZ010000135.1 GCA_016234155.1 Nitrospirota bacterium
AAAACCATATCCCCGATAGAGGAATTCGGGGATGACAAACAGTTTTGCAAGAGCCTCAGAGGATTGCTTTTAGGACAGACTAAGAGTGAGTGAGTGAGTGAGTGAGTGCAATAATGGAACCATTAGACATTATACTCCCCTTGTTGTGTTGATATTAGTTTAATAAGCAATTTTCATACCATACATAAAACATATTGATATCATTGAGTTTTTTAGAAGCGCCCCGTAAAGACCTCTGGCAAATGTTAAATTTTCCGTCGTTTTTCGGGGTATTTTGGGGATATTAATTTGGCTTTTTATGGCAAAAATCTGAGAAAACCGTGAAATTTCAATAGGATACGTTATAAAAGGCACTGTCAAATTTTCCGTCGTTTTTTAGGGGTGTTTTAGGGGTATTTATGGGTGAAAATCCAGCTTTTTGGGGCAAAATTCGAGGAAAACCCTGAAATTTCAATAGGATGGCTCGTAAAAGGCACTGTCAAATTTTCCGTCACTTTCTTGTGGTATATGTGAGACCTATACAACATATTGATATAGATTGATATAGGGAGTTTATCATTTAAGATGCTAGGCGCTACACCATAGGACGCAGGCTGAAGCCCCGTATCAAGTACGGGGCAGGCTCTGCGGCTACAACAGGCTTCCCTGCTCTGTTTCGCTCTGTTTCACCAGACCGAAGTGTCTGTAGGCATGTGGGGTGGCAAGGCGGCCTCTCGGGGTGCGGATCAGGAAGCCTTCCTGGATCAGGAAGGGTTCGTAGACGTCTTCTATGGTATCCCTGTCTTCGCTTATTGCTGCAGCGATAGTTTCAACACCGACCGGTCCGCCGCCGAATCTCTCGATGATGGTAAGGAGGAGCTTTCTGTCCATCGTGTCAAACCCGCGCTCGTCTATCTCGAGCATACCAAGTGCCTTCCGGGCCACATCTAATGTTATGACACTGTCTGCCTTCACCTCTGCATAATCCCTGACCCTCCTCAGCAGCCTGTTTGCTATCCTCGGCGTCCCCCGTGAACGGCCTGCTATCTCATCTGCCCCACTATCTTCAAGCCGTATGTTCAATATATCTGCAGATCGCAGGAGTATTTTTTTTAGTTCCTCAGGTCTGTAGTAATCAAGTCTTATTACAATTCCAAACCTGTCTCTTAACGGTGACGTGAGAAGTCCCGTCCTCGTGGTAGCGCCTACGAGGGTGAATTTAGGAATGTCAAGCTTTATTGTCCTTGCTGCCGGCCCCTGGCCAATGATGATATCGATCTGGTAGTCCTCCATGGCCGGATAGAGTATCTCCTCGATGGCCGGGTTTAATCTGTGTATCTCATCAATGAACAGCGCCTCATATTTTTGCAGATTGGTAAGGATCGCTGCAAGGTCACCCTGACGCTCTATTGCGGGGCCTGATGTGGCCTTTATCCCGACACCAAGTTCCCTCGCGACAATATAGGCGAGGGTTGTCTTTCCAAGTCCTGGCGGGCCATAGAATAGTACGTGGTCGAGCGCCTCGGAGCGTCTCCTTGCCGCCTCGATAAAGACATGGAGGTTCTCCTTTATCTTGTCCTGGCCGATGTATTCAGCAAGTGTAGGAGGTCTTAGTGTCGCCTCGTAACGCTTCTCGTCTTCGTCTAATTGGGCTGTGATTATACGCTCCTGCATACCTGCCTGCCTCCACCCCCACCCTTACCCTCCCCCATCAAGGGGGAGGGGAGGAGATGTTATCCCTTCACCATGGTTTTCAACGCCTCCCTTATGATCTCCTCGATTGACATCTTCTTGCTATCCTTACAGGCCTTCTTAATCGCATCATAAGCAGGTGCCCTCGTGTAACCAAGATTAACCAAGGCAGAAAGGGCATCCCCTGCTATCGCTGAATCTATGCCACCTTCCTCTCTGAATGGACTTATCGAAGGGAGCTTCTCTTTCAACTCCAAGATTATCCTTGCCGCTGTCTTCTTCCCTACACCTGGAATCATGCTCAATCTCTTTGCATCTTCACTTTCTACTGTCTTCATCAATTCAGACAATGATGACCCTGACAGTATATTTAACCCCATCTTTGGCCCTATACCCGAGATCGTAATGAGTGTAGTAAAAAAATCCCTCTCCTCTGCACTCAAAAATCCATACAGTTGAATGGCATCTTCCCGAAGGTGGGTATAGGTATGCAGAGTAACCTCATCTTTATTATTGTCCGGCAATCTCGAAAATGTTGAAAGGGGCATAAAGACCTTATAACCAACGCCATTTACATCTACTATAGCGTACTGCGGGGTCTTAACAATGAGATGGCCGCGGATAAGCGCTATCATAGCATCTCTCTTATTTTAGACGAATTAAGATGGCATATTGCCAGGGCAAGCGCATCAGCGGCATGATGGGAGGAGGTCGGGGTATCAAGGCGGAGTATCTGATTTACCATATACTGCACCTGCTCTTTCTTTGCGGCACCATAACCTACCACCGATTGTTTCACCTCTAACGGTGTATATTCAAATAGCTTGATACCTGCGTTAACAGAGGCCAATATTATTACTCCGCTTACCTGAGATAATTTGATCAGCACCTGCACATTCTTTGAATAAAATCCCTTCTCGATTATCAAGGCGTCAGGTTTATGTGCATGTATAAGCTTGTCAATCTCGACATATATGTGCTGAAGGCGGCTGCTCATCTCAGATTTCTGGGATTTCTGGGACTTCTGGGCAAGGTTTATCGTGCCGGAAGATATATGGAAAAGGTGGTTATCTTCTTCGTCCACCAGACCAAAACCTGTGACAATACTCCCGGGGTCTACACCCAATGCCCGCATTGCCCCCTCCTATTCCCTGATCCAATTCTCAATTAACAATTGCTAATTGCCCATTGATTCACCGTCCCATTTTCTCTAAGACTTCGTCTCTCAGATTAAAATTGGCATACACATTCTGCACGTCATCATGGTCTTCGAGCGCCTCTATTAGCTTTAATGCCTGCACTGCGCTTTTATCATCAAGCTCCATATAGTTCTGCGGCAGCATCGTAACCTCTGAAACGGATACCGGTATTCCTGCATCCTCTATAGACTTTTTTACCGACTCAAGATCTCCGGGGGCAGTAATAACCTCAAAATTATCCCCGTCCTTTCTCATATCCTCTGCCCCCCCCTCTACTATGAGGCTCATCAAACTCTCCTCGTCCACCTTTCCCCCCTCAACGACTATGTATCCCTTTTTATCAAACATCCATGAAACACAACCGGCCTCACCCATGTTGCCACCGTGCCTGCTGAATATATATCTTATCTCAGGCACAGTGCGGTTTTTGTTATCCGTCATGATGGATGTCAGTATAGCCACTCCGCCAGGACCATACCCTTCAAATATGGCCTCCTCATAAGATACACCCGGCAATTCCCCTGTACCCTTCTGTATAGCCTTCTTTATGTTATCCGCAGGCATGTTAGCCTCTTTCGCCTTCAATATAGCAGTCCTCAGCCTTGGATTTCCATCAGGATCGCCTCCACCTGTCCTTGCAGCTACAGTAATCTCTTTTATGACCTTGGTGAATATCTTACCCCTCTTTGCATCAATCGCCATCTTTTTATGTTTCGTAGTAGCCCATTTTGAATGCCCTGACATATTTCCTCCCAGATTTAGAACAATATCTTACTACTTCTACTACTTTTTTGCAAGAGAAAGTAAAATTTTATCAATAATTTCAAGTGGTTAGTTGCCTCCGTCTGAGATCTTCTCCTTTAGAGGTGCCCCGGAGATTATAACATTCACCCAGTCCTGTGCTTCGTCAAGCCATTCCAGCTTTTCACGAAAGGAAAGGGCAGCCAAGCGAAGAAGCTGGGCTAGCTGATGACCTTCCCATCCGTTTTCCCAACGTTGCGTTTTGTTGGAATGATACCGATTATTC
>JACRGZ010000020.1 GCA_016234155.1 Nitrospirota bacterium
AAAATGAAAAATAAAAATTCAAGGAGAAAAGAATCCTTTTTGCATTTTAATTTGTAATTTTGATTTTTGACTTTTGATTTTTTCATTTACCCACTCATTAATCCTTGATAAAGACCTCCTCTACCCTTCTAACACCGCTTCCCAATTCACCAGGATAACCCATCTCTTTCAATACCATTTCTACCCCTGATATTGCTATTATCACGTCAAACTTATCACAGTAACCCATATGGGATATCCTGAATATCTTCCCTTTCAGATGATCCTGGCCGCCTGCTGCAGTAATCCCATAAATCTCCCTCAGCCTCTTGTATATCTGCTGCCCGTCAAAGCCTTCCGGGGCCTTCACTGCAGTTACTGCATCACTCGGCGCTGACTTCGGTAACAACTCAAGCCCAAACCCCTTTATACCCTCTCTCGTAGCTGCAGCTAAAAGCTTATGTCTTGCAAATATATTTTCAAGACCTTCCTCCTTTAACATCTTGAGTACATACTGGAGTCCGATAATAAGGGATATCGCCGGGGTATAGGCAGATGTATTTTTTCTGAGATTTTCCCGCTCTTTTTTAAAATCAAAATAAAATCTCGAACATCTGGCCGTTTCATTCATCTTCCATGCCTTATCGTTCACACCGGCAAAGGCAAGACCGGGAGGTAGCATCAGGGCCTTTTGCGAACCAGTAATAAGTATATCAATGCCCCACTCATCAGGCCTTATATCAAATACCCCCAGCGCTGTAATTGCATCCACCACAAAGATAGTGCCAGGATAACTTTTTACAATCTCACCGATTGCCTTTACATCATGGGCTACCCCGGTGGAGGTCTCACTCGCCTGAACATACACACCTTTTATTGACGGGTCTCTCTCTAAATGCCCTGCTATAACAGCAGGGTCAACGGACTCGCCCCACTCGACCTTAATCTCTATCGCATTTACACCATATGCCTTGCATATCTTCCCCCATCTCTCCCCGAATTTACCCCCATTTACCGTAATAACCTTATCTCCGGGGGATAGGAAATTGGAGACAGAACCCTCCATGGCGCCGGTGCCGCTTGAGGCCATAATAAGCACATCGTTACGGGTCTGGAAGAGCCATTTAAGCCCCTCACTAATCTCCTCCATGACCGGACCAAAATCCGGGGCGCGATGGTGGACCATGGGATATGCCATCCTGAGTAATACCTCAGGAGGCACTTGGGTTGGGCCTGGGGCTAATAAATATTTCTTAATCATTGGGGAGTTAAATTATCATATTTATGTTTTGCTTGTCAAGTTTTTTAATACCTCTTTTGCAGCCTTTTGCTCCGCTTCTTTCTTATTTCTGCCGCTCCCTGTTCCTAGTACCTCGTCGTTTATCAACAATTCAACTTCAAAGGTTTTTTTATGGTCGGGACCTTTCTCCTTTGAAATCCTGTAAACAGGAAGGGTAAGGCCGTGTGCCTGACAATATTCCTGTAGATCCGTCTTGTAATCAAGGCTTACCCCTTCACGTGCAATTTGCTGGATGTCGGCAGCAAAGACCATCCTTACAAATCCATCTGCAGCCTGGAGGCCGCCGTCAAGATAAATAGCCGCTATAATCGCCTCCAGTGCGTTTGCTAACAGAGATTCCTTTTCCCGGCCGCCTGTATGCTCCTCACCCCTGCCAAGATACAGGTAGCCGCCGAGGTCAAATCCCGATGCTATCCTGGATAACGATGGTTCACTGACTATCATGGACTTTAGTTTTGAGAGCTCACCCTCCTGAAAGTGCAGAAAATTTTCTACCAGATATGTGCTTATTGCAAGGTCTAAAACAGCGTCTCCAAGGAACTCTAATCTTTCGTTATCTTTAATATCCAACTCGGGGTTTTCATTCGCATATGACTTGTGGGTGAGGGCCTCTATCAGCAGATTGATATTCTTAAAGTTATAGGAGAGCTTCTTTTGAAGGTCTCTTGTCAGATCATCACTCTTCAATTTATCAACCTGAATATTTCCTGAATATAAGACAGGCGTTTGTTCCGCCAAACCCGAAAGAATTTGACATTGCCACCTCAACGCTGCATTTCCTCGCCTTGTTGGGGACATAATCCAAATCACATTCCGGATCCGGAAATTCATAATTTATTGTAGGAGGAATAATCCTATTTTCTATAGACAAAATAGAGAATATGGCCTCTATGCCGCCGGCTGCTCCTAACAGGTGTCCGGTCATTGACTTCGTGGAACTGACAGGGATTTCATATGCCCTCTTACCAAAAATTGCCTTAATTGCGGAGGTCTCATTCTCATCATTAAATTTGGTGGATGTACCATGGGCATTGATATAATCAACATCATCGGCGGAGAATCCGGCATCGCGAAGGGTAATTCCTATGCACCGGGCTGCTCCCTCTCCTTCCGGAGCAGGAGCGGTAATATGATATGCATCTCCGGACATGCCGTAGCCGCACACCTCGGCATATATTCTTGCGCCGCGGCTCTCAGCAAATGTGAGTTCTTCTAATACAACGACACCTGCCCCTTCTCCGATAACAAATCCATCTCTCATAGCATCAAAGGGACGGCTCGCCCTTTCCGGATCATCATTTCTTGTGGAAAGTGCACGCATGGCACAAAAACCGCCAACTGCCAGGTGGCATATGGTTGATTCAGTACCGCCTGCAATCATTGCATCCGCATCCCCGCGCTGGATAATCTTAAAGGCATCCCCAATAGCATGAGTCCCTGTAGCACATGCAGTAACTACCGATGAGTTTGGACCTTTTGCACCAAATATTATTGCTACATGACCCGATACAAGATTTATGATTACCATAGGGATAAAAAAGGGGGTGAGCTTCTTCACCCCTCCTTCAAGGTATTTTAGATGATTGCTCTCTATGGCAGGCAGGCCACCGATACCTGACCCGACATACACGCCAACTCTTCCCGCAATAGTATCTGTTATCCGGAGCTTTGCATCTTCTACAGCCATCCTGGAGGCGGCGACCCCAAACTGGGTGAACCTGTCCATCTTCTTGATCTCTTTCTTTTCAATGAAGTCTGCAGGTTCAAAATCCTTAACCTCAGCGGCGATCTGTGAAGGGAGTCCTGAAGGATCAAACCGTGTTATTCTACCAACCCCGGACCTGCCTTCGCATAACGCCTGCCAGCTCTTTTCCACCCCTGTGCCAAGAGGTGTAATAAGGCCAATGCCTGTGACAACGACCCGCCTCTTCAAGGCTACATCCTCTCTTTAATATAATCAACGGAGTTTTGTACTGTTATTATCTTCTCAGCATCTTCATCGGGGATCTCAATCCCAAACTCCTCCTCAAAGGCCATAACCAGCTCTACTGTGTCAAGTGAATCCGCCCCAAGGTCATCCACAAATGAAGCGTCAGGGGTTAACTCTTCTTCATCAACCCCTAATTGTCCTCCAACAATCTTTTTTACCCTTTCCTCTACTGATAAAGCCACCAGTACCTCACCTCCTTTTGAATATTAAATTCTAAATCCTAAGCACTAAATCCTAAACAATCTCAAAATCCTAAGTTCAAAATTCAAAACAGTTTGAGACATTAGTATTTTGAATTTAGATATTATTTAGGATTTAGATATTAGGATTTAGGATTTTCATTACATATACATCCCCCCATTAACATGTATAACCTGCCCTGTTATATATGCAGCCTCATCCGAGGCAAGAAATCTGACAACGTTAGCAACATCCTCGGGCGTTCCAAGCCTGCCCATGGGTATTTGATTTATCAAGGTATTTCTGACATCTTCCGGTAAACCCTTTGTCATATCCGTCTCTATGAAGCCGGGGGCAATCCCATTAGCGGTAATCCCTCTGTTAGCATACTCCCTTGCTATAGATTTGGTGAATCCAATAATGCCTGCCTTTGATGCCGCATAATTGGCCTGACCAATATTACCCATTGCACCAACAATAGAGGCGATGCTGATAATCCTCCCATATCTGTTTTTTACCATACTTTTTATAACAACTTTAGTGCAGTTAAATGTCCCCGTCAAGTTTATCCTCAACACATCATCCCACTCTTTATCCTTCATGCGGAGAATAAGGTTATCTCTTGTAATTCCGGCATTATTGACAAGTATGCTGATATTGCCGAACACCCTGATTGATTCTTCTACTGCCCTTTCAATACTTGCAGAATCCCCTACATCCGCCTGTATGGCCGCTGTCTTCCTGCCGACAGTATCTTCTATCGTTTTCATAGCAGGGCGTAACTCATCTATATTAATATCTACACCGGCTATATCTATTCCATCTTTTGCAAGGGCTTCTGCTATAGCTTTACCTATACCGCGGCTCGCCCCTGTTATCAATGCTACTCTGTTTTTAACTATATCAGATTTCAACATTTCCGATTTTCAATTAGCAATTCTCAATATACAATTGACAATTGAGGTTCTTGCAAAAGTCTGTGTCATCCCCGAAATCTTCTATCGGGGATATGATTTTCTGTAATAAAACACTATATTCCCGCTTAAATCATGCGGGAATGACAACATTTTTATACTTTTGCAAGAGCCTCAATTGCTAATTGACTATTCACCATTCACTGTTTCTACCGTTTTCTTGAAGCTATCCATATCCTCTACATTCAAAACATCCACCTGGAAATTGAACTCTTTTGTAATCCTTCTCTGGAGTCCGGAGAGAACACGGCCAGGTCCGACCTCGACAAAGGTATTAAAACCCTGAGCGATAAGGATTCTCATCGCCTCATCCCATCTCACAGGATTTGTCAGCTGACGGACAAGGGCATCTTTTACATCCCCTACGCGATTAACTATCGAGGTGTCAACATTTGTGATTAAAGGGATGTTAAGATCAGAAAATACTATGTCATCAAGCGCCTCTGACAATCTCTCTGATGCTGTTTTCATTAAAGGGGAATGAGACGGCACACTCACGTTAAGTGGTATCACCCTCTTCGCCCCTTTGTCTTTAGCTAATTCCATCGCCCTGTCAACTGCATCTGCCGTACCCGCAATGACTATCTGATCAGGGGCGTTATAATTTGCAGGAGATACAATCCCGTATGCTGATGCTGTCCTGCATACCTCCATTACATCTTCTTTTGAGAGTCCTAACAGGGCTGCCATCCTCCCGCTATCTCTGGGCACGGCCTCCTGCATAAATCTGCTACGTTTTTCTACAACCGGGAGTGCTTCAGTAAAAGACAATCCGCCGGCGGCTACCAGCGCCGAATATTCGCCGAGGCTATGGCCTGCTACAATCTCCGGTGATATTTTCTCTTCAGTTAGAACCCTCCACCCGGCAATGCTGGTGACTAAAATAGCAGGTTGAGTATATTCTGTCAAATTGATTTTATCCCCTGCATTATTAAAGCATAACCCCTTGATATCCCACTGCAAAACCTCCTCTGCAATGTCAAATATCTCTCTCGCAGAGGCGAAGTTTTCATAAAGAGACTTTCCCATTCCTGTATATTGTGAACCCTGTCCGGGAAATAAAAAAGCAGTCTTTCGCATCATATATTTTCTCTCAGCAGGGTGGGCAATGCCCACCCTACAATCACCACCTTATCAAAGCAGATCCCCAGGTCAACCCGCCTCCAAATGCCTCCAGCAATATATAATCATCTTCTTTTATCTCCCCCTCCATTACAGCCTCATATAGGGCAATCGGAATAGACGCTGCTGAAGTATTACCATACCTGTCAAGATTTATCTTGAATCTCTCCATCGGGATATTCAGCCTTTTACCAACCGCCTGAATTATCCTCAAATTAGCCTGATGGGGGATAAAGAGCTTAATATCAGCAGATGTAAGACCATTACTTTTCAGCGCCTCACCTATAGCCTCGCTCATTGTATTGACGGCAACCTTGAAGGTCTCATTCCCGCGCATCTTTACATATTGGAGTCTCTTTTTTACCATCTCCTCGCCTGGGGGAATGCGCGATCCACCTCCCGGGATGTAGAGAAAGTCCCATAAAGTCCCGTCAGAATACAGATGCGTTGATATTATGCCCCTGCCGTTGTAATCGGCCTGCAGAACGACTGCACCGGCGCCATCTCCAAAGAGTACACAGGTGTTCCTGTCTGTCCAGTCCACAACCCGTGAGAATGTATCTGCGCCTATAACAAGCCCGGTACGGTGTATGCCTGATCTTATATACTGGTCTGCTACAGAAATGGCATATATAAACCCTGAACATGCTGCCGATATGTCAAAGGCAAATATCCCTTTTACCCCCAGTCTTTGCTGCACAAGGCACGCCGATGAGGGGAACAGCATATCAGGGGTAACGGTCGCAACTATTATAAAATCAAGGTCTTCAGGTTTAATCCCTGCGCCTTTCAGCGCTTCCTTAGCCGCATTAAATGCAAGGTCGGACGTGGCCTCTTCTTCAGAGGCTATCCGCCTCTCACGTATGCCAGTCCTGTCTAATATCCATTCATCAGATGTATCAACCTCCCTTTCCAGGTCATGATTAGTAAGAATTTTGGTTGGAAGGTACGAACCTACCCCGATGATACGAGACCGGACAGGCATCCTAATTAGTATCCCCCTTATAGAACCCCATTAATTCTGCAATGTCTTTTTGTAAATAATGAATGGTCTGCAGCTCCGTTAACTCTATAGCCATTGCTATAGCATTTTTTATAGCCTTGGGTGAAGAACGGCCGTGGCATATGATACAGACACCATTTATGCCGAGCAGCGGCGCCCCGCCATATTCTGCATAGTCAACTTTTTTCTTGAAAGACCTGAATGCAGGTTTTA
The DNA here is from genome assembly GCA_016234155.1 of Nitrospirota bacterium. Lineage (GTDB taxonomy): Bacteria > Nitrospirota > 9FT-COMBO-42-15 > HDB-SIOI813 > HDB-SIOI813 > JACRGZ01. The sequence continues at coordinate 6,762 of JACRGZ010000020.1, forward strand.
ATAACATATATCCTATTTTACCGAATATGGATTTCTCAATCTCACGCGCCAGCAACTTACCGATGGTCTCAGCTACACCCTCGCTTATCTTAAGCGCCACATTTCCTATGAATCCATCGCATACTATTACGTCCGCATTCCCTGCATAGACCTCTCTGCCCTCAACATTCCCTATAAAATTAAGCGTGCTTTCCCTGAGATATTTAAAGGTCTCTTTTGTCAGGACATTCCCCTTTGTGTCCTCTCCACCTATGCTTAACAGGCCTATCCTCGGGTTCTCTTTATGTAATACCTTTACGGCATATGCGTGTCCCATTATGGCAAATTGAAAGAGGTGCTTTGGCTTGCAGTCAACATTGGCGCCGACATCAAGCATGATAGCTATCCCCTCGAGTGTGGGGAAAATAGTTGCAATAGCAGGTCTTTCAACCCCTTTAATCGGCCCTAATTCAAACAGGGCGGCCGCCATCGTGGCGCCTGTATGACCCGCGCTGACAACCGCCGATGCCTTGCCCTCACGAACTAAATTGGTGGCAACAATTATCGAGGCATTTTTCTTTTTGCGAAGAACAGCTACAGGACTCTCATGCATCTCTATACGCTGTGATGCATGATGGATAGAGATAGGAAGAGCAGAAGCTCCACGTCTATCAATCTCACCCTTGAGTAACTTTTCATCACCTACAAGGATTATTTCTACATTGTGCTCGCGGGATGCTAAAATAGCCCCCTCGACCTCTATAGATGGAGATCTATCTCCTCCCATGGCATCTAAAGCAATCTTCATATTGATTGACGAGATTTTTTACTTAGCCGTCTTGATTAGTTGATAGCTATTTTTCCACGACCGTTACAATTTCATGGCTTTTATATTTGCCGCAGTTCATACATACATGGTGAGGCAGCTTCGGCTCATGACAATCCGGGCAAAGGACATAGCCCGGCATGGTAAGCTTTTTGTGTGTCCTCCTCTTATCACGACGTGACTTGGATATCTTGTGTTTTGGATTGGGCATGATAATCTCCTTTACTCAAATAGCTTCTTTATAACACTAAACTGACTGCTTACTTCTTCTTCCCTGCAATCACATCTTTTAACATTCAAAT
>JACRGZ010000137.1 GCA_016234155.1 Nitrospirota bacterium
TGCCTCCCTGACAAAGGAATTGATGTCTCGTCCTGATGCATTGCAGGTTATTGTCTGTACTCGTCTGGCGCCCTGGTGCAATACAATGTATCGTCCAGATGTCTCATAGATATCGCATATCTGTTTCAATTGGATATAAACGCCATTCGGGCTTAGAAGGGGGAGTGTGCCTATATCTTTTATATTCTTTCGGGACTGCGGGTTAAGTATCACAGAGACATCAAAGACACGGTTACCATCGTATACCTGCCCTACAATATCCCCTTGATAGGCAGTGCGTATGACATCAAGGGCATCTACAGGGTTGAATCCCCATCTCATAAGGTCGTCTTTCCTTAATCTGATCACAATCTGAGGGACACCGGGTGGAGACTGCACCTGCACATCTATTGCCCCTGAGACCCTGCTTAAGACCCTGTCAATCTCTTGCGCCTTTTTATCCAGAATGTCAAGATTATTTCCAAAGAGATTGACAGCAACCGATGCAGTATAACCGGAGATTGTCTCTTCAACCCTTTCTGTCAGGAAGGTCTTGACAGAGAAATTTACACCTAAAAATCGGGCAAGGATTTTACGAATATCTACTAAAGCAAACTCACCTTCCTCACCCTTGAGGGGCTTTAAATCTACATTCAATTCACTGTAATGCGTCCCCCATGTATCATCAGCCCTTTCTGCCCTCCCTGTCCGCTGCGAAACAGTGCGGACAAAGGGGAGTCTCAGGAGTTCTTCAGTTACATGCTGTCCCAGCCGCAGAGATTCCTCAATAGATGTCCCTGGAACCTCTGACATGTGAATGATAAAATGACCCTCCCGAAGTTCAGGTAAAAGTCCGCCTCCGAAGAATGGAAGCATGGAAAGTCCTATTAATGTAAAGATTATGAGACTGCCTATTACTATTCTCGGATACTTTTTTACCTGCACCAATAATCCGCTATATTTTTCTTTTAACCATCTTACTACCGGCGGCTCCTTCCCGGACAATTCCCGTGAGCCGAGGAGTATGAAACAGAGGGCAGGTGTTACAGTTAGAGCTACAAGCAGAGAGGCGAATATGGCAAGGATAAATGCGATGCCAAGCGGACTGAAAAGCTGACCCGCCACTCCTGACATGGTCAATACAGGGATGAAGACAAGTATGACTGCAAATGTGGCATATACAATCGCATTTCTTACCTCAATGGATGCGTCAAGGACTACCTGAAATACAGACCTTTGATTCCCGCTGCTGCGGTTTTCCATGAGTCGTCTCAGGATATTCTCCACATCTATTATGGCATCATCCACAACTACTCCGACTGCTATGGCGAGTCCGCCAAGGGTCATGGTATTAAGACTATAGCCAAGGTATTTGAATACTGTTACTGCGGCAAGTAAAGACAATGGAATTGCTGTGCAGGATATGGCTGCTGTCCGTAAATCCAATAAAAACAGGAAAAGGACTACAGCTACCAGGGCAGCACCTATAAGCAATGAAGACCTCACATTGGATATGGCTGTCTTGATAAAGTTTGCAGGTCTGAATATGTCAGTGTGAATGGCTATCCCTTCTGCCTCAAGCATGGGTCTGAGATCTGTAAGGGCATCTTCAACCCTATCCGTTACTTCAAGGGTATTTGCCCCGTATTGTTCGGATACTACCAACTGTACTCCAGGTCGTCCCATGATTGCAGCAGCACCGATAGGAGGCTCGGGTGCCGGGGCAACCTCTGCTACATCCGATAGTATGACATTTGCACCGTCTCTGTGATATATAACTGTCCTGGCAATCTGGGATGCAGTCAGAGATTGTCCTTCTGATTGAAGGATGATGCGCTGGTTATTGTTCTCTATGAAGCCTGCACCCTTCACACCTGTAGCCTTATGGGCAGCAGAGAGGACATCCTCTATTGATAGATGATACTTGATCAGCCTCTCAGGAGAAACTTGAATCTGGAACTGTTTTACCTCACCGCCAAATACAGCCACCTTTGCAACACCAGGAATAGAGAGGAGTCGCTGTTTCACAATCCAATCGGCAGTGGTTCTTATTTCCATCAGGGAACGGCTTTCGGAGGTCAAACCTATTACAAGGACAACACTGGTGGAAGATGTCAGCGGTGTCATTGCAGGGGCTTGAATCCCCTGAGGCATCTGCCTGTAAAGACCTGTCAGCCGCTCAGATAATATCTGCCTTGCACGATAGATATCGCTGCCTGTATGAAAAACCACTGTAACCACTGAGAGACCCTGAATTGAGCCAGAGCGGAGTGTCTCTATCCCTTCCACTCCGTTGATGGCATTCTCAAGAGGCTGGGTAACGAGCATCTCCACCTGCTCAGGGGAGAGTCCTGGCGCCTCTGTTTGAATGACCACCTGCGGCGGGGCAAATTCAGGAAATACATCATACTTTGCCTGTAAAAGCATATAAATCCCATAACCGAGCATTATGCATGCAAGGATAATAACTGTTCCCCTGAAACGGAGTGAGAAACTGACAATAGATGTGAGCACACCTGAACGATTGGTATTCATCTATCTCTCTCCCCCCTCACCGACCTGAATCTGTGAGCGGAACTCCTCGGATAAAAGGAGCTGGGCGCCCTTTATCACAATCCTATCCCCAGGTAAGAGACCTCTCGCCGCAAACCATCCATCTATAACAGGGATTTCTGTTGATACCTCCCGCCTGATAAAACTCTCTGTCCCCTCCTGTATGTAAACCCATGCCCTCCCCTGCCACCAGACAACCCCCTTATCGGGAATAATAATACCCTTAACCTGCTTCCCCAATGGCAGATGGGCAATGACATTCATTCCGGGAAGGAGACCCGATTCTTTCGCCGGTGCAATATAGAAGAAGCTGAGCCCCTGTATGCGGGGGTCTGTGCGTGGAGAGGGTGAAACGAGATTGGCTGATACCTGCCTGCCATTGACCCCCTGAATACGGATTATCGGGGGTGCAGATGAAATACTTATACCTGACGGGAGTGTAACCTGAATCATAATATCCTGCTGTTTGATAAGCCGTTCAAAGACTCTCGTTGCGCCAAATAACCATTGGGCAATTACCTCGCCCCATTGCTGTCGCACAGAATCCTCTACAACGTGTAATGAATCTTCTAAAGAATGTAATACCTCCTGGGCAGCATGGAGTGCCTCATTGGCAGCACGGAGATTTGCCTCATCTGAACGCCATGATGCCTCTGCTGCCTCAAGGACCCTATCCGAGATATTTTTGTTGCTGCTGTTCAATGCCTTCAGACGCTCATATTCCTTACTGGAGGCATATAGGATTGCCTGTGCCTTTTCAACCTGTGTCCTGGACACCGCATAACTGTTACGCAAATCAATTATATTCTTACGGAGGTCAATGAGATTTTTTCGTTGTTCAATGAGTCCGTGAAGTTCCACTACAGTTCCATAAGCCCTGACCTCCTCCTGATGGGAAATCGGTTTGAGGACTTCTACAGCTATCCCGCTTCTCCTCTGGTCAGCCATATCAAGGGTAACTGCACTCTCCCCCTCCCTGATGGATACACGGGAAGGGGATTTAACAGGGCGCTCCCTCTCCTGCTCCATCAACCGTTCCTTATAACCTTCCATAAATGCCCAGATGAGGAGGGCGCCTATGCCTGTAAAGACAACAATGACAGATATTGATTTAATAGTTTTACCTTTCATCTTTGCTCCCCCCCTTTGTTTCAGGTGCACTGTCAAGGGCATATTGCAGGGTATCTTCAAGGAGACCCACTAACCGATGGAGATCCACCTCTGCATTTAATCTCGTCAGGACACCTGATTCAACCTCAAACCGGGTATTCAGCAGGGCAAACCTGTCAATTTCTCCTGCTGTAAACATCACATACATAGACTCTTCTTCCTCTCTTCTTGCCGACAACAGAGACCCCGCTGTCTTAAGTCTTAGGATGGCAGCATTGTAATCAAGGAATGCCCTATCAATCTCCCCTATAATCTTTGCCTGAAGGGTAATAAATCGGGACTCTAACTCCCTTCTCCGTGCATCTGCCTCTGTAATGGGTCCCTCATTTTGATTGAGGATAGGAAGGGATATTGAAAATCCAAAGGACCACTTATTGTCCCCCTGATCCCATGTATATCCTGGACCAAGATGGACATCGGGGTATTGCCTTGCTACTTCAAGCTGCAAGGCAGATTGGCTTGCCATGTATTCTGCCAATCCCGATAATATATCGGTCCTGCTGGTCAATGCCTTGCCCCGCAGCTCCTTTAATGGAAGATTTTCAGGAACGGTTTGTAAGAAGTCAAAGGAGATTTCAATCCCATCAAGGGCAGACACAGGCAGTCCGAGGGCATCAGATAACTGGACCCTTGCATCAATAATCTGCCTTTCAGACTCCCTTAAGGAGAGGAGGGTTTGTTCAAGGGAGATACGCACCTTTGTTACTTCCGGTAATGACACTGCCCCGTAGGTAAGCCGCTCTTCCATCACCTTGAGCATCTCCTCTAACAATCCTTTTTGTTTCTTTAAAATGCCTTCTGTCCGTGTTGCAGAATAGAGGTTTACAAGACCTGTTCTAATACGGCTCCTGATCTTCCATGCAGTAGTTGCAATATTTAATCTTGCAGCCTCTGAAAGGTATCTTGCTTGAGAGATGCGATAGCCACGCTTCCCGGCAGTCTCTATAGGTATGTCCAGAATAAACCCCAATGACCAGGGAGAGAGATTTACAGCAGCGCTATTGTATTGGGGGGTAAATTTTATATTGGGATTAGGACGCTCACCTGCTGTTATTACCCCCCCTTCTGCAACACCCCATTTTGCACGGGCCACATCAAGCTCAGGGTTGTAATAAAAACCTGATAGGGTAAGCATTTTAATGTCCCATTCTTTCAGCGGCCATGGGCTTATCTCATGGTGAAGGTTTGTCTCTAAAAATCTTTTAAGCTCTGGACTCTCCAGTGTACGGAATTCAAAGGCAGAGGCTGTTTGAGACGGCGATATAGCTATTGTTACAGGTTGTGGATGAAGTGCCTTACACCCCGTCAATTGAGCCGCAATCCAGAGTAAAATTATATAAATTGGTATAGACATACAAAACTCCCTTCGTCAGTTATATCCATTAAATAGAACTACGAAATTAGCCACAAAGGTCTTAAGAGATGATTAAAGGCTTGAAGGATTTCAAACCAAGATTCTTCGGGCTTCGCCCTCAGAATGACAACCGACAGCAAAAGTGTCATTCTGAGCGGAGCGAAGAATCTAATTCAAAAGAATTGTAAGAAATCAAATAAGATAGGCTGAATGCAGATGGAAGAGCTTAAACCTGCCGGAATATCTGTAATCGATTGAAGTCGGCTGATTAATGGAGGTTGATTGGAAAACCTTTATACCCATAAATCCAACAAAGACAAAAGCGTCGGGCAATTCATCAGAGGTATTATCAGAGCGGTTTACAGGAGAGGAAAGGACCTGTTCTATGATCTGGTCCAAATGTTCGGATGTATCATTGAAATACCCAAGATTTTCAGAAAAAGAGATACCGGAGAGGAAAATCCATGAGGTCAATACCAACAGCACTACAGCTTTTTTTCTGCCTAACATAATTTATTTATATCTAAAACCATCAGCCCTGTCAAGCCAAATCCCTCATTGACGAATCCTGTTATCTTTTTATCAAATCGGCTTCTACTTCATAGAATATCCTTTTTCTTCTCCTCAAATTCTTCTTTGCTTATCTCTCCACTCGCATATCTTTTTTTTAAAATATCGAGAGCAGATTCCCCTCTTCCTGACCCTGCTTGTGTGGATAGCCATTTAATCAAGGCAATTATTCCAACAATTACCAGAACCCAAAAGAGGAGCATGAATACAGGTCCAAACCACATCCAACCCCACCAGTACTGCTGCATCATCTCTGGCATAACAAATCACCTCCTCACTTTATTCTTATTTTTAAAAACAGAATACTAATTCCCATTAAAACCATAACTGTACTCAGCGCCTGTCCCATTGTAAAAGGGCCAAGGATAAACCCAAGATGAGTGTCCGGTTCCCTAAAGAACTCGACAAAAAACCTGAATAGTCCGTATAAAGCAAGAAAGAGTGAGGTAAGTATACCTGCCCTTAAATTCTTATCTTTAAGAAGCCAGAGGATAACAAAGAGGGTGATACCTTCAAGTAAAAACTCATAGATCTGTGACGGATGACGTGGCAGAGTCCCTCCATCCGAGAAGACCATTGCCCATGGGACATTGGTAACCCTGCCGTAAAGCTCTCCATTTATGAAATTTCCAATTCTTCCAAGACCAAGTCCAATTGGAACAGTAACGATAATAAGGTCTGAAATCTGCCAGAAATCCAGTTTATTCTTTCTACAAAATATAATCCCTGCTATTATAGCTCCGAACAACCCACCATGAAATGACATCCCTCCGTGCCAGACAGCAACTACTTCAAGTGGGTTTTCAAGATATTCACTGAGATTATAAAATACAACATAGCCGAGTCTGGCGCCTATTATGAGCCCAAATATGAGATATTGATAGAGGGAAATAATTGCCTCTGAACTTACAGTTATCATCTTTCTCTTTATCTGGTATTTGACGAGAAGATAGGATGCAGCAAAGCCGATGAGGTACATAACACCATACCACCTAATAGAGAAGGGACCAATTTTAACAATAACAGGGTCTATGTCTGGAAATGGAATCATTGCATTACCTCTTTCTCATTTATCAACCCTTCCATCCTTTATCCTGAAAACTATCTCTGCCTTCCTTGCTATCTCGCTGTTATGAGTGACTATGATGATGGTCTTTCCTCTTTTGTGGAGTTTAAAAATCTGGCTTAAGACCTCTGTCTCTGATTCTGAATCCAGATTTCCGGTTGGCTCGTCCATCAATAACATCTCAGGGTCATTTGCCAACGCCCTCGCAATGGCAACCCTCTGCTGCTGTCCCCCTGAAAGTTCAGAAGGCTTTGCATTGAATTTGTCTGAAAGACCTACCAATGACAAAAGTTCTTTTGCCTTTTCCTTCTGTGTCTTCTCAGGTATTTCTGAAAACATCATTGCAGTCTCCACATTCTCCTCTGCTGTGAGATTCTGGAGGAGGTTGAAAAACTGGAAGACAAAGCCGATCTTTCTTGCCCTCAAATCAGCAAGCCTGCTGTTGCCGAATCCTGTAATATCCAGTCCATCAATAAA
>JACRGZ010000138.1 GCA_016234155.1 Nitrospirota bacterium
ATTGTCATTCCCGAGGTAGTAATCGGGAATCCAGTCTCTTTAAGAAACAAAGAAGCTCTGGATTCCCGCCTAAAGACTGCGGGAATGACGCTCAAGACACCCGAAACATATGTAAAGAAGCGTTGGACTCACTACACTAGTATATTTATCTATAAGCCATGAGGCCCCGTGAAGTCAAGCTTAATTTCAATATCCGTGCAACCTTTCAGCACGGGTGGTAGGCGCAGGCTTTAGCCTGCGTAAAATAACGCAACCTAAAGGTTGCGGCTACCAATTTCCACGCCTCACTGAAGGGTTACGGTAAGATAGAATAACGGACACAAGGCCTATCAGGCATACCTTTCTTTCTCGCTATAGATACACCCGCAATACTGCTGTCTGTAGAGGCCCATCTCCCTTGAGGCCGTCACACCCTCTTTCCAGCCTACCCTAAAGTCCTCATAATAGAATGGTATCTCATGCCTTTCCGATACAGCGAGGGCTATCTCCCTGATCATGTCATGTTTCTGATACCTGCTGTATAGCAAAGATGTGGTAAAGGCGTCAAACCCTTTTGCCTTGGCCGTCCTTGCAGTGGAATCAAGTCTCATCTCATAGCAGTATCTGCACCTGCCTTGAACATCAAAGGCCACTCGTTGCAAAAAGGACTCCATCTCGTACCTCTCGGAGAATATCACGTCTAATGATGACTTGTCCGAGAAGACCCTTGCGGCATCTTCACGCCTTTTGTACTCCATATATGGATGGATATTGGGGTTATAAAAAAAGCCTACTATCCCGAAGTTTTCTTCTCTGAGCTTTTTTAATGGATATATATCGCAGGGTGCGCAGCAGATATGCATCAGGAGCCACAATCTATGAGACCTCCAACATCTTCTCTATGGCCATCTTTGCCCTCTTTCCTATATCATCCGGAACAATAACAATATTCTCCATATCTTCAAGTGCCCATAGGACCTTCTCAAGACTGTTCCTCTTCATATTTACACATACAGCCTTTTCACTTGCCGGGTAGAATATCTTATCGGGATTCTCTTTTTTAAGGCGGTGGATGATGCCGGTCTCAGTCCCGATAATAAATTTTCTTGTATTTGATAATTTGACCTCCCTGCAGATCCCCTCTGTCCCAAGGATAAGGTCTGCGAGGCCGGCCACTTCAGGTGAAGACTCAGGATGTACAATTACAAGGGCATCGGGGTGTTCGGCCTTAAGCCTCTTTATGTCCTCGCCTATTATCCTTAAATGTGTTGGACAGAAGCCGTTATACAGGATCATCTCCCTTCCTGTCTTTTTCGAGATATAGCCGCCAAGATATTTATCAGGCACAAATATTATCTTCCTGTCAGCAGGGATCGACCCTACAACCTTGGCAGCATTTGCTGATGTGCAGCATATATCGCTTTCTGCCTTAACCTCGGCCGTTGTATTGACATAGCAGACAACGACAGCTTGAGGGTGCTGCTCCTTAAGCTTTCTTAGTTTATCCAGTGTAATCATATCTGCCATAGGACAGCCTGCATTGAGGTCGGGCATTATGACTTTCTTATCCGGCGATAAGATGGCTGCTGTTTCTGCCATAAAATGTACTCCACAAAAGACAATAACTTTTGCGTCGGTCTTTGCCGCGGTCTTGCTCAGGGCAAGGGAGTCGCCGACAAAATCGGCTATATCCTGGACCTCTCCCACTTGATAGTTATGGGCAAGGATAATGGCCCCTCTCTCCTTATTCAGCCTCTCTATCTTTCCCTTAAGATCGATACTTGACAAGCAAACCTCCTACTGCCACCTATAGCCTACATATCTTAAGTCAATAATTGTCGGCCTTAATATTTCTATAAGGTAATCCAGATCCTCTTCAATTGTATCCCTGCCCAGGGTAACTCTCAATGCACCGTAGGCAAATGTCTCAGGGACTCCGATGGCATTTAAGACATGGGAAATACCCCTTTTACCTGAGCTGCATGCTGAACCTACAGATGTAATTAAATGATTTTGATTAAGCTTCATCATTATCGTTTCTCCCTCTATGCCTCCGATACAGATGCTTATATTATTGGGAAGTCTGTTTACCCTGTCGCCGTTTAATATGATATCAGGGGCAACAGCAAGAAGTCTGTTTATCAATTTATCCCGTAACTCCGTGAGTCTCTTTGACTCCAGTTCCATCTCCTTCGCCGCAAGTTCCACAGCAGCCCCAAGGCCAACTATCCCAACAATATTCTCAGTGCCTGCCCTTTTCCCATTTTCCTGCTCACCGCCATGCATAATCGGGACTATTCTAGTGCCGCCTCTAACATATAAGGCACCAACCCCCTTCGGCCCATAGATCTTATGGGCAGAGAGGCTCATCAGATCTACGCCGATATCATCTACCTTTGTTGGTATATGGCCAAAAGATTGGACAGCATCGGTGTGCATATAAACCCCTCTCTCATGGGCAATGGCCGAGATCTCCTTAATCGGCTCAATGGTCCCTATCTCATTATTCGCATGCATTATAGATATAAGCACTGTCTTATCGGTAATTGCCGACATAACATCCTTGGGGTCTACCGTCCCGAACCGGTTAACAGGGAGATATGTAACAGACCAACCCTCGCTCTCAAGGAATTTGCATGGCTCAAGGATGGCCTTATGCTCAATAGAGGATGTAATGATATGATTCCCCTTCTTCCGGTTGGCATAGGCCACGCCTTTTATAGCCAGGTTATTGGCCTCGGTCCCACCGCTTGTAAAGACTATCTCCTCCTTTTCCGCGCCTATGAATGCAGCAAGCCCCCTCCTTGTCTCTTTAATGCCCTCCTTCGCATGTTTCCCAAGGGTGTGCATGCTGGATGGGTTTCCAAAATGTTCTATAATATAGGGGATCATCTTTGTGATCACGTCAGGATGTATAGGGCATGTGGATGCATGATCGAGATAGATCGTCTTCATAACTGTTTTTCTCCTCTTTATATTAAGTTAAGTTATTTTTCTGGTGTCTACTTGGTTATATTGATTTGACGGATTATATCACTGTCTTATGTTTTAAGTAAATGGGAAGGGATTGCTGACGAAAAGGCAATCTGATTCTTCTTGTCTGATCTTTAGACTAAATCTTAGTAAAATAGCATCAAGCCGGCCTTGCAACTATCAGTTTGACTATGTCAGAGAGGAGGTCTTCTTCCCTCTCAATAACAAGACCGCTCTTCTTTATGTTCTCAATGGTCCTCCGGTTTATATTCACGCCCATCATCCTGACGATAAGGGGGTTTAACAGGTCAAATAGCCGGCCTATTGGGATCCGGTTAGGTCTCATATGCTCAAGGAGGATTATTCTCCCTTGCCTTTTGCATACCCTTTTTAACTCCCTTAGTCCCTTAATTGGATCCGGAACGGAACAGAAGACAAATGTGGCAACAACTGTGTCGAATCTCCTGTCCTCGAACTCAAGGTGCTCTGCATCCATAAGCTTTAGCGAGACCTTAAGATTAAGTATTCTTGCCCTCTTTATCGCCCCCCTCAACATCCCCTCGCTTATGTCTATTGCCATAGCATCAATTCCGGGTGGATAATACCCCAGGTTTTTCCCGGTTCCAATGCCAACCTCAAGAAGCCTCTCTTTTGGATCTATCATATTGAACAGCCTCCTCCGCCACCTCGAAAAGAAGAGTATTTCCATGGGGAATTCAATCAGGTCAAATATGGATGAGATCCTGTTGTATCTCATCCTTGTTTTTAAAGTTTCATCAATGCTCATAGATAATTATTATATCTTCAAGGGCTACTCATAGTAAACTTCCACGGGCCTACGCCCCTTAGTATTTTCGACTAACGCCGTGTCGGTTTAAATGGGGACACAGACCCTCTCCCTTCGTTATTACGGTCTTAGGCTTGTTTCCACCGTAAAGATAATTTTTTGTGTGCAGCAGCGCAATCTCTCAGATACAGATTAATAAGAGTCTGGTAAGGGATGCCCATCTCCTGAGCAAGCCCTTTGAAGTAACCGACTGTTCCCTCGTCTATGCGTAGAGTAACCTGTCGCTTGAGTCTTCCGGCATAGGGGTTTTTTGTGCGTTAGAAAAATCGTATTTTTTTCTCATTTTTGTCACCTTTCCCAATATTGTTTTTGCTCAAAGCGCTCAGCCTTTCGAGCAGATATAATTCTGATGATTTCATCATTTATAACCGCGCCGAGAGTCAACGGCAGCAGACGCGGGCGGTGACTTCGCGCACCCGGCTAGAATAACCATAATTAGGATCGTAGAAGTGAGGTAACTTAATAACCTTTTCATCTTCCTTTAACTTATTGCCTATGGTCAGCATACAATATAATCAATTTATCCTAAGGCTTTACAAGGGTCAAGGTAAATTAATGTTTGACAATAGACGTAGGGAAGCTATAATTACCGAATAAAAATTCCCTTCAAATCGGAATATTCTTTTGAACTTTGGCCCTCTCGATAAATTCTATACCAGTTTTGCAGCACGGGATATATTTACGAAAGTAGGATTAAAATTTATCTATATCATAAGCGTCTTTCTTTTTTTATTATTTCCTGGTTGTGGTAAATCAGGTGAGTCAGTAAATAGCGCTCCAGTATATGTAACGATTGTCTCGCACAACGAAACCGACCAGCGATACCAAAGGTATGACACATTTGACGGCTACCTTCAACACAGAGAGGCATTGTTAAGGATATGCGATTTAATAAATAAATATAATGCTACCTGGGATTTACAAACAGATTGGCGTTTTTTGGTCGCTGCGAGGCAGTTTGAAACGGAAGATATCACCAATAGTACCGACGGACTTAATATACTGCAATATTTGCAAAGTAAGGGAGTCCAGATTGATCCTCATTCTCACGAGAAAAATGGATATAATTATGCTGATATAGCCTATCTTATAGAGAGTCTCGGGGTAAGGCCTTCGGGTGTTGTTGGAGGTTTTTTATTCGATCCCCCAATAAACCCCCAAAATTGGGAGAGATTTAGGTCGCCCTTAAAGGGCAGCATGTATCCTGATTGGATATGGCAAGCTGATATTTTATGGGGGGCAGCTACTCTTGGGCATCAGGGACAGGATGATATAGCATCCGGCATATGGAGGCCAAAAGATATCTATAATTTTTATGAAGATGATTCAGAAAGTATCCCTTATATTGGCGGAGCCGATGCTATAAACGGCATTGTGGGCCTCAGGTCCATTCTCTCAGATATATCTCAGCAACAAACTCCTCGTGGGCAAATCTATACAGCAACGCCGCTTATCGTTGAACTTAATTTTGTTGAGAACGGACAATCCGAATATGATAACCTGGAGGCGATACTACAAGAACTTGATATATATGCACAAAATGGTCAAATTGTTTGGGCTTCCTTAAATCAAATGAGAGATGTATGGACATCTCAATATAATTCCTCTCCTAATATTTACATTCCTTACTAAGATTACAGCCATTTTTTCTTTTTAAAATAGAAAAGCATTAAAACTGCTGCTACAGACATCCCTGAAAGGACTATAAAGTAGCCATGCCGCCATTTTAATTCAGGCATAAACTCAAAGTTCATACCATATATGCCGACTATGAATGTGAGAGAGTCATTAATGGGGTCAGACTTGCTTATTTATATATTCTATGTGATTGGCTTGCATACAAGTCATATAAGGTACCGTTCGATATCTAATGCACCGTGGAATACACCGAGGATATCGATATTTCCATCGCCTTTAATCAGATACGCAATACGGTAGTGCCCGTACAGCAAAATCCGAATTTCTCGATCTGCGACAGGAGCATAACGATGACCCATTCGAGGGAAATCGATGAGGGCTTGGGCTTTTTCGTATATCCCCTCTACCACGCGATCAGCCGCGTCGGGATTATCAGTCGCAATGTAGTTGAAGATGTCCCTAAGCCAGAACTCGGCTTCCCGAGTCCAGTTTATTTCCGCCATTGCAGGATCCGATGGCGCATCTCTTCATTCGAGATCGTGCGACCCGCATCGGAGTCCCGGACACCGCGGTCTATCATGAGGCCAAATGCCAGCTCCCGCACAATTTCTTCTACCGAGCTGTCATCCGGCTGTTGATCTAAAAGCCTAGCAATCTGTTCCTTTGCTGTTGCCATAGCCTGTTCCTCCTTACCCTAATTTTACGACTTACCATAAAGAATATGCAATCAACCTTTAATTATACAGTTTTCTCGACCTTATCAGACTTTTTCTGCCTTTTCAAACAAAATGAATACCAACATTATATAATGAAAGAGATGAAGAGTCCATGGTCGGGGAAATTTTGGGTGAAATTCCTGGATATGGCTTCAATTGTTCGGTATAATGCGGACTACTATGTCAATTAGTTCGAATCTATATACTAATGGAGGATAAGAAGGGGAGGTTATTTTTAAGGCTATGCCTGTCCGGATTTTTGGCCTTCTTATCTTATAGCCTTTCCAGGTTTCCTGTTATCCCGCTATATGCAGAGAGTCTGGGTGTTGGCCCTAAGGCTATAGGTCTGATTGTTGCAGCCTCTACCATAACCGGGATCTTTGGAAAATTTTTATCCGGGGGGCTCTCCGATATATATGGCAGAAGGCGCCTCCTGATCGCGGGTTTGCTCGTCTTTGCCTTTGCCCCATATCTATATCTATTGGTAAATGGCTATATATCCCTCCTGGTTATCCGTTTTATACATGGCTCGGCTACTGCCATATTTGGCCCTGTTGTCTCTGCTATCATCTCTGATATTGTTGAGAAGGAGAGGCGGGGAGAGAGGCTTGCAACTTATAGCTCTGCTGCAATGATAGGAAATACTATTGGCCCATGGCTGGGAGGTATACTCATATCAGCAGGGGGATTTACCTATCCATTTTTGGCGTCTGGTATTGCCGGGATTGCTGCTTTGATTTCTGTTTTCAGGTGGCCGGAGACAATCCATAAAACTACCCCTGGTGACCTATCGAATGAAAGCGGGGGTCAGCAGTCAGCAGTCAGGAGGAAAGTCTGGATTCTGAATCTTCTAAACAGCGAGCGGAGTCGAGCGTAGGGAGGGGGAGGCAACGATCATCTGTGGGGGCCCGTGCGGTGCAGTTGCTCCTCCGATGCCCCCACACCCCACGCTTGCACCGGCAAAGCCGGATGCTCGCTTCGGCTTTGCCGGTGGAGGGGGATGGTCGCTCCCCTGTAATTGCCAAAGGTAGATTTATTGAGGGCCTCAGGGAGGTAGTATCTAACCTGTCGATCCTTGGGGCAAGCATAACCCAGGCGCTTCAGTTTTTTGCAACAGGCGCAATTGAGGGGTTTCTTCCTATCTATGCAAAGCAGGTGGCAGGGCTTAAACCATGGCAGATCGGTTTTCTCTTTGGGGTCCAGACCGTTTCAACGCTTATGGCCAGGCCTATAATGGGCGCCATGTCGGACAGGATAGGGAGAAGACCCCAGATTATTGCCGGTCTTTTATGCGGCGCCTCCATTGTCTGGATGATTCCGCATATAAGAATATTTTATGG
>JACRGZ010000139.1 GCA_016234155.1 Nitrospirota bacterium
TCCCCTCCCCTTGCGGGAGGGGATTGAGGGGAGGGGGAACTAAATTGTAACACCTTGATATTACAGTCCAATTCACCCACCCCCTAACCCCCTCCCGTCAAGGGAGGGGGGATATAATAGCTTCAAAATTGAGACTACCCACAAATTTGTCGCACACCCAAAGACTACGGCCTACTTGTCGAACTTGGTTGAGTCCACTTTGGCTTTTTCTTTTTGAGAAATATCTGTACTCTTCGAATCTACAATATGGGGTGTGATTACAATGATTGTCTCAGACCTGGATACAATATCTTTGGATTGTTTGAACAGATGACCAAGGATAGGTATATTCCCGAGGAGGGGTATCTGTTTTGCGCTCTTTTCTTTTCTGTCCCTTATAAGTCCCCCTATAAATATGGACTCCCCATCCCGTACCAGCACCTTTGTCGTCACCTCTGTTGTAGTCTCAGAGGGGAGTCCCTGTATGATCTCACCGTCACTTACCTCGGGGTGTATACTTAACAGGATATTACCATCATCACTGATACGTGGGGTAAGCTTCAGCATAGTCCCTATATCTAAGAACTCTACACTTTCGGTTGTAACCTGGTTGATGGTAGTGGTAACCCGGTAGCCCAATCTTCCACCGATAATAATCTCCGCCTCTTTGTTGTCGAGGGTGAGGAGCTTTGGGGTGGCCAGGGTCTTTAGATCACCCTTTTGCTGAAGTGCATCAAGAAACATCTCAAAGTGTGGTGTTATTACATTAAAGAATAATCCAGGAGTACCTGCAGACGGGGGGGTTGAAAAGTTCGCCCCCTGCACTTCAAAAGAGGCATCCCCCCCTTTAAAGACCTGCTTCCAGTCTACCCCGAGCTGGGTCTCGTCACTGAGTCTTATCTCGAGCATCCTTGCCTCAATAAGTACCTGCCTCGGCACAACATCGAGGTTTTTAATGACTGTCTCTACCCTGTTTACATACTCCTCAATGTCTTCCACCACTATGATATTATTCGACTTGTTCACTGTAATCTTTCCATACTTTGAGATATTCTCTTTAAGGGCTGAGGCTATCTCAGTTACATCTATATAAGTTACCTTATAGCTTTTGGTGACAAGCCGCGGCGGGACTGATACATAAGATGGCTGGTCTTTACCCTCTATCTTGCTAAAGGGTCTTACAAACATGATCTCGCCCACCTTTTCAATGCCGTAACCGTTGACATTGAGCGCAGCCTCAAGGGCATCACGGGCTGTAACATTGCGTAGTTCAAAGGTTACCTTACCGGATATATCAGGACCCACCACTATGTTATGCCCGCTTATCTCAGACAGCATCCGTATCACATCAGGAAGATCAGCATCCTTGAATCTCAGCTCCGGTATGGTATCCTGGCTATAGGCATTGGTGAATGCCAGGGATATAACCAGTACGATAAACAATACTGTTTTGCAGCTCTTTTTGGTGGGCAGTGCCCACCCTACGGCTACCCTGATCATCTATGGCTCCTCTGTTTCATTCAATGGATAACTGGAACATCCTGTCTCCATAAGACAATGTAACACCCGTGCGTGTTATCTCCGTGACTGTCAGCCCGTCAATCACGTCTCCCGTCTTTACCATCCTGCGCCCTAAAAGGGCCACAGGGTAATCTCTGCCCATCAAGATACCCTTTACCTTTAAGCCTTTTAAAGCACTGTCTACGCCTGCTGCACCGCTCAGATCCTCCTTTTTTACCCGGCCATAAGGGGCGTCCACAAATGGATTACGTGAAACCGGAGGTGGAGCGCCTTCTTTTGGTATAGCCGGCGTTGTGACAGGAGTTGTAGTAGTTGGCGATGTTGTCTGCGTCGGAGGCTCGGCTAACGCATATGATAAAGATATAAAAATTATGTAATAGTTCACCGCAGAGACGCAAAGACGCAGAGAAAATTCTTTTATTTGATTAATTTCCATACTCAGCGCCTCTGCGTCTCTGCGGTTAGCTGAACTTTTACAAAATATCCTCATATAGATAGCACAGCCAGCGTCAGCCTGACATCTACCTTGTTATCGCCGGGGTTCTTGTCGATTGTGAGCCTCTCCACTTTTACACCCTGCCAGTCATCTTCAAGGTGATATAAGAAGTTATATATATTGAAAAAACCACCGCTCATTGTAGTAGTGAATATGCTCTTTGTAAAGAGACCCCCTTCTAAAACCTCTCCAGGCTCAATAGATAAAAGCCCTACCCTGTAACGGCCGGCAAGTGATGATAAATAATTGAGGAAATACGGGACTGCATTCTCTTTCTGCAGCATGTCCATGTTCCCTTTTATCTCTTTTTCCAGGGCCATAATCTCTGATTGCCTGCCCTTGTGCGCCTCTATCAATGCCAAGTCTCTAATTACGGCACTTTTCAGAGAGGCCCTTTGGCTGCTCAGAGAACGGTATAGGAATATGTCGTCTTTAAGAAAGAGGGAATAAAAGAGCACAAATATGGCCCCTATGGAAATGATTGCGATTATGTCTATTTTCTTTTTATCCATCATTTCAACCTGCA
>JACRGZ010000140.1 GCA_016234155.1 Nitrospirota bacterium
AGAGGCTCTTGCAAAAGTATAAAAATGTTGTCATTCCCGCATGGTTTTAGCGGGAATCTAGTGTTTTATTACAGAAAATCATATCCGTCCCCGAGTGTTTCTATCGGGGATAGAAGATTTCGGGGATGACACAGACTTTTGCAAGAACCTCTATAGTCTACTCAATAGTCTATACCCTTTTGCGGCTCTATTCCCTCCCTGAAGGCATGTTTTATATCCTTCATCTCTGTAACTGTATGTGCCCTTTTGATCACCTCCGGATGCGCATCCCTTCCTGTCAGGATCAGATGCATGAGGGGGGGCTTTTTATCTATTAACTCAATGACCTGCGGAAGGTCTACGAGCCCCAATTTCAAGGCATTGTTTATCTCATCGAGAATTATAATGTCAAATTTTCCTGAAGTCATCTTCTCCACCGCCAGTTTTACCGCCATCTGGGCATTAGCCCTGTGTTCCTCAAAAGAAAATGGATTTTTCATTATACCGCAAAATCCCTTCCCTGTCATCTGTATTTCTACATTCGGCGACAATTTTTTTATACCATCAAGTTCTCCTGAATACATGTCCCCTTTCATAAGATAGATTATACATACCTTCATGTCGTAGCCCGCAGCCCTGAGGGCCATACCCAGCGCCGCAGTGGTCTTCCCCTTGCCATGACCTGTTATGACAAGGACAAGTCCGACCTTTGTCCTGGGCTCCAGTACTGTCAGCCTTGGTTTCATATATTTTGAGATAGCACAATCGGACAAAAAAATCAAATTTTTTTTCACCTGAAAATGACCTTTCAAATCCCCCCTTACCCCATAATCCCCCTAAATCCCCCTTTAAAAAAGGGGGACTTTTACCCATAATCCCCCCCTTCCCGTTGCAATGCTCCGCAGCAACGGGAGCCCTGCCCCTTTAGAAAAGGGGGGTAAGTCCCCCTTTGAAAAAGGGGGATTTTTATAATCCTTTGTGAGCTTGGGCTCATGGTGGTTCACCTTTTCTTACAAATTGACAATGGTTCAAGGGTAATGTTAGAATCATTTTTGTCAGTATCTATAGAGGCTCTTGCAAAAGTCTATGTCATCCCCGAAATCTTCTATCCCCGATAGAAACACTCGGGGACGGATATGATTGTCTGTAATAATACAATAGATTCCCGCTTAAAACATGCGTGAATGACAGAATTATTAGACTTTTGCAAGAGCCTCTATAAATAATAAATTCTCCGAGCCGAAACACTTACGACCCATAGGGTTATGGTGTGAGGCCGATAGGGCAGGGCTGGAAACGGCGCTGCCTCCCGTAACTTGGAAAGGGGAGAGTATATGCATCTTTTTTCATATGAGACCTCCAGTCATAGTTATCTATCCTCTCTGATTAGTCTTTTCGTCTTACTTCTCACGTCTTACTTCTTACCTCTTTCAGTCTGGGGTACTCCTCCTGATAGAGGAGGGCGCCTGCTCATATATGTCGGGGCGGCAAGCAAACCCCCGGCGGAGGAGGCTGCAAGGGTGTTTGAAAAGAAGACAGGTGTCAGGGTAGACCTTAATATCGGGGGTTCCGGGGTAGTCCTTTCGCAGCTTAAATTGACAAAGAAAGGGGATATCTATTTTCCGGGGTCGTCTGACTATATGGAATTGGCCAAACGGGAGGGTATTGTAATACCCGGGACAGAGGCTAAGGTTGTCTACCTGGTACCAGCTATAAATGTCCAGCGGGGCAATCCCAAAAACATCACGACCCTCAGGGACCTAATCCGGCCAGGATTGAGGGTTGCCATTGCCAATCCGGAGAATGTATGTGTGGGAGCCTATGCGGTTGAGATAATTGAGAAGGTATTCTCTGTTGAAGATAAGTCTGCATTCCGTAAGAACCTTGTAAATTACACAGAATCGTGTGAGAAGACCGCCAATGTTATAGCGCTTAAGGCCGTGGACGCAGTATTAGGCTGGGGTGTATTCGAGCACTGGAATCCGTCACGCATCCAGACTATCCCCCTGAAACCGGGGGAAATATCCCGTATAGGGTATATTCCCGCTGCCATTACTAATTACACGCAGAATCGTCCCCTTGCTCAGCAGTTTATCAATTTCCTCCTCTCTCCTGAAGGAAAGGGCATATTCATGAAGCATCACTATTTTATGACACCTGAGGAGGCATTTTCATGGCTGGGTGATGAAAAGCCGGTTGGGGGGGAGTATGTAGTTCCAGCGGAGTGGCTTGCGAGATGAGGTTCAGGACATTAGTCATAGGATGTGCGGTCAGCATCTTTCTTTTATATGCCCTGTTGATCCTTTCGTTATTTGGTTTCTTTGAAGCGGGCAAATTTGCTGAGACCCTGTTTTCGAGGCGGGTACTCTTTTCCATCCGTCTGAGCCTGATTACGGCAACCGCTGCCACTATCCTTTCTGTAGCAATAGGGCTTCCGGCTGCATACGGCCTTTCACGCTACAATTTCATAGGGAAGCGCCTGATCGATACTGTTTTAGAAATACCTATGGTCCTATCGCCGGTTTCCCTCGGTGCGGTTATTCTGATATTTTTTAATACACGGCCGGGAGGGTGGATACAGAATAACATAATGATGTTTGTCTTTGAGGTTGCAGGTATTGTTCTGGTGCAATTCGTTACTACGGCGGGTATTGCTACCCGGCTGATCAAGACCTCTCTTGACGAGATACCTCTTCGTTATGAGGCTGTTGCAAGAAGCCTTGGCGCAACGCCGGTGAAGGCATTTTTTACCGTGACTATGCCGCTGGCAAAAAAAGGGATAATCGCAGCGGCAATACTCTCCTGGGCCAAGGCAATAGGAGAGTTCGGTGCGACCATAATGGTGGCCGGTTCTATGGCTATGAAGACAGAGACTATACCCATTGCTATTTTTATGCGGCTGTCAAGCGCCGATATCACCGGAACGATAGTCCTGATCGTTATTCTTTTAGCGCTGGGCATGGGCGTTTTGTCTCTCGTCAGATTATTAGGGCTTCCGCGATATGATTGAGCTCCGGTATCTAACAATCAGGGCAGGCTGTTAAGACACCTCCCGTCTTTTCTTATGCATGGGGAAGTGTAATGCAAAATACCCTGTAGAAATCAGGATGGGCAGGATGCTCAAAACCTGCCCCATTGAAAGGGGGAACCATCCAGGTAAGACGTGCAGGTCCTTCCAGAATTCAACAACAAATCTTCCGGTGAAATAGAGCAACATAAAAAGGAACAAAAAGAAGAGGGGAGGGGTGTTTCTATAAAACTTTCTATACATTAGAAACAGGATAATGAGGACTGCGATGCTCAAGGCGGCCTCATAGAGTTGTACAGGATGCCTTGGAAAATCCTCTCCCAATCTTTTGAAGACGACCCCCCATGTACCACGATCAAGGCCATCCCCTGTCGGTTTGCCCACTATTTCTGAGTTAAGGAAATTCCCAATCCGAACAAGGGCAGCGGTAATTGGGAGACCTATAACCAATGCATCAACGTATCTTGTAAACTCTACCCTGTAAATCTTTGACCAGATGAGGTATGAAAAGAAAAGTCCTGATGCCGCTCCGTGGCTTGATAACCCACCACGCCAGATTTTGACAATCTCTACTGGATTGCGGAAGTAATATGCCGGGTCATAAAAGAATACCTCACCAAGCCTTGCACCTATTACCAGTCCAAAAAAGGAATAGATTAGTATTCCTTCAATGTCTGAAATGGGATATCTTTCTCTTTTAAATATCCATCTGATTAAGAGATAATAAATAATTATACTGGCGCTTAATAGAAACCCGTACCACTGAATCGTTATTGGACCTATCTGAACGAGGATTGGCGAGAGATCATTGACAAAAATCATGGAAATGGATGAGGGTTCTGCCGTGGATATCAGAGTCTAAACTCAGTGCTGCAGTGTGGGCAGATAACCCTTTTCTTTGATCGTCTCCAGACTGAATATATCAAACCGGGCAGAATCAGCATCCATAACAGGCCTTCCAACATTAGTGAGCCTGGCACAAAAACAGTAAAGTCTCCAGTATGGCCACAAGAAGGACATCTTGACGTTGTTAACATACAGATATCCTACACCAACTGCGCTGTAATTATCAAGTAAAATTGCGAAGTCGTCATACTTAAGATAGATTGAAAACACAAGGGTTATGGTGATCTGCAAATATCCCTTAAACGTATTGACAGTAACTGACTTAGTGCAATATAATGTCTCTAAACCTTATTGCAGGATACCGCCCCCTGGTATCAATCCTTCCTGTGTTACCGCATCAGCGGGGTTAGAAAACAACTTCTTACAAAAAGAGGAGGTGCGTTATGAAGATTAGCAGGCGAGGTTTGCTAAAAGGTCTGGGAATCAGTATGGCAGGAGGCATCTTTGTCAACGGTCTCCCGGCCCGTATGGCAAGTGGCGGCGAGATGAAGATGCCGAAGGTGCCCAGGCCTCTTCTCCCCTCTCCTTCAAGGAAACGGGTGGTTATTCTCGGCGGCGGCTATTCCGGTCTTTACTGTGCAATAACTCTAAGGGATCTGGCGCCGGACTCAGAAATAATCGTAGTTGAGAAATATCCCCTTTTTGTCTCAGGTCCATCCCATATAGATTTTGTTGCCGGCTTAAAGCATCTTGATGAGATAACAAGGAGTTATGACCCTGTTGCCGGAAGGAATATCACTCTGATCCGCTCAGAGGTCATGGAAGTCGTCCCCGATGAAAAGATGGTTATCACATCATCCGGCCTTATAGAGTACAATTTCCTTGTCATCTCCACCGGGATAAGGATAGCCGACGAAGACGTGTTAAACCTCATAGAACAACCGGCATCAAATGCCCATGCATGGGAACTGGGCGAGACAGTGGAGATGCGAAAAAGGGTTGAGGCATTCAAGGGCGGCAAGATTGTCTTAACAGTCCCCCCTGCACCATTTAAGTGCCCGCCAGGACCATATGAAGTCGCATGCCTGCTGCGGGAATATTTTGATAATAAGAAGGTCAAGGCAGAGATAGCTATTTTAGACGCCAACGATAAACCACAACCCGGCCCATTGGCGCAGAAATGGACGGCCGTGTTGGAGGCAAGGAATATAAAATATATGCCTAACAACAAGGTCATAGAGATCAATGCGGCAGGCAAACAGATTATTACCGACAAGGGCGAAAAGGTGGGTTATGATCTCGTGAGCATTATACCGCCCAATAAGGCTGCAACATTTATTAAAGAGGCAGGACTGGGAGACCCATTTGTAGATGTAGACCCTGCAACATTCAAATCCAAGAAGTACGATAATATATTCGCAGTCGGGGATTGTGCAAAGGTGCCCTATACAAAATCCGCCTTTACTGCCGCACTCCAGGGCAAAAATGTTGCCCACTATGTAGCAAGGGCAATGGGACTCGATGTAAAAGAACCTGCCCCTATAATTAATATCTGCTACCCGTATGTGTCGAGTAAGGAGTCTCTCATGGTACGGGTTGAATGGGATAAGGACGGGAAAATGCTGAAGGCTGAGGCCGATGACCCGAAGAAAGATTATGCAACCTCAAGGGCGGCATGGGAGAGTGGGTTGATAAATGGGTTATTTGGCGCGTAGGGCGTTTTTTGGACTGACCATAGCCTGTCTCGTTATTACGGCTGTTATCATTGCATCTGGAGCGGCCGGGGAAACCTCGCCAGTAAAAAAGGTGGATATCCAGAAGGGGCTCGTGGCCTTTGTTGATATTAAATCCCCAACACCCGCTGCAGTTTATTTATTATATCCTGTTCAATATGAGAAATATACGGAGACCGGTTTACTCGAAGGGGTATTGGAGTTTAAAAACATAACATGGCTAATGTACCCCATACCTGCCCTGTTAGAGGATCAGACAGTCTATTTCGTTCCTAAAGGTGATGTTATATTTAACATAACCTATGAGAATATTCGGGAGAGGATAGACCGTTTATACAGAGGGGAAGAACAGCTCAGGGCAGGTACAGAGATGTTGACAGAACCAGGGGTTAATGTTGTAAGACTTACACCACTTATACCTGGCCTTAAGATCCGTCTTGAGTTCTCAGACAATATCGCGTTTGTCATTGCAAAGACAATAGATTTTGCACGTTACAGGAAGGGGCTAAAGAGTTTTGAGCAGCTTTATGGGGATGCTGAGATTAAAGGGACTTCAAACGTTTTTAATTTTTCAACAACAGATTATGAAGACCTCTATGTATTGATAAAAACAGACAGCCTGATGAAAATGAAGTATCTCATCTGGGCTACTAAGGAGTCAGCAGAATCAGGGTGTTGACAAACATATTAAATTAGTTTAAAGTTAGAGGCTCTTGCAAAAGTCTATGTCATCCCCGAAATCTTCTATCGGGGATATGATTTTATGTAATAAAACACTATATTCCCGCTTAAATCATGCGGGAATGACAACATTTTTATACTTTTGCAAGAGCCTCGTTAGTTAAACCTTTAATTTAGCCCTGTGAGGCTAAGAAGGAAGGATAATGTTCGATAAAAACAGACAACAGACAAACCTCCTTAACTTATTAAGTTGAGGAGGTTTTTTTTTGGGATTAACAGATGACTGAAAAGATAATGATGGACAGCATGGGGATCGAGAGGGCGCTGAACCGCATAGCCCACGAGATCATAGAACGGAATAAAGGGACGGAGAATCTTGTGCTTGTAGGGATACGGACGTGCGGTGTCCACCTGGCAAGACGCCTCTCAGTGAAGATTAAAGAGGTAGAGAAGTCAGATGTTCCGGTGGGTATACTTGATATAACCCTGTACCGGGATGACATACTTACCCGAAAAGAACACCCTGCTGTGCGGAAGACGGATATACCTTTCGATCTGACAGACAAGGTGGTTGTATTAGTTGACGATGTGTTATTCACCGGGAGGACGATCCGGGCTGCCATGGACGGACTGATGGACCTTGGACGGCCTGCCCTGATAAAGCTTGCAGTGCTTATAGACAGAGGGCACAGGGAGCTCCCTGTTAGGGCAGACTATGTGGGAAAGAATATACCTACTTCCAGACCGGCTTCTGTAAAGGCGCTGCTATCTGAAGAAGGGTTTGAGGATACGGTTATACTTAAGGAAGAACAATAAGCATGTAGTGAGTTAATCGAACTAATGGGACTTAAAAGTAAAGACCTGCTTGATATTCAGGGATTGGAGAAAGATGAGATAAACCTTATCCTCGATACCGCAGAGTCTTTTAAAGAGGTAACAAGCAGGGACATTAAGAAGGTGCCTACCCTCAGGGGAAAGACCGTGTTTAACCTCTTCTTTGAGCCGAGTACACGGACCAGGACATCTTTTGAACTTGCGGCAAAGAGGCTCTCTGCAGATGTAATAAACTTCTCCGTCTCAACCAGCAGCGTGGTTAAAGGTGAGACCCTGCTCGATACTGCAAGGAATATAGAGGCGATGAGGTCGGACTTTATTGTCATCAGACATTCTGCCTCTGGCGCCCCCCATATGCTTGCAAGACAGCTTAAAAGCTCTGTCATAAATGCAGGCGATGGTTCGCATGAACATCCGACGCAGGCCCTTCTGGACATGTTTACAATCAGGGAGAAAAAGGGGATGATAGAAGGGCTGAAGATCGCTATTATTGGAGATATTATACACAGCCGGGTGGCAAGGTCTAACATACATGGCCTGACAAAATTAGGGGCAGAGGTCAGGATAGTCGGCCCACCGGCGCTTATACCCATGGATATAGAAGCCCTGGGCGTATCTGTATTCTATAACATGGAAGATGCCTTGTCTGGCGCTGATGTGATAATGGTGCTGCGTCTTCAGTTAGAACGGCAGGGAAAGAACTTCTTCCCATCATTACGGGAATATGCAGGACTGTACTCGCTCACATCGGATAAGGCGGGATATGCTAAAGAAGATGTCATGATAATGCACCCGGGACCTATGAACAGGGGGGTTGAGATATCGCCTGAAGTGGCTGACGGCCTCTCTTCTGTAATCCTGGAGCAGGTGACGAACGGGATAGCCGTGAGGATGGCTGCGTTGTATCTGCTGTCAGGAGTAGGATGAAAATCAAATAAAGGGGTCAAGGGGTCAAGGATTCAAGGGTTCAAGTGAAGAGGCCATTGCCGCTTCAATCTCTGCCTTTTCCCTACACTTGACCCCTCGACCCCTTGACCCCTTGAATCCTGATTTTTAGAAGGCATTTTCAGGTGAATATACTAATCAAAAATGGCCATATCATCGATCCTTCAAATAACTTAGACAGGACTGCTGACCTTCTGATAGAGGATGGAAGAATTGCACAGATAGGTCAGAATCTGTCAGTTACACCTGATACAGAGATTATAGATGCCACAGGTCAGTTAGTAGTTCCAGGACTCATCGATATGCACACCCATCTCCGTGAACCGGGATATGAATATAAGGAAACTATAAGGACAGGGACATTGGCTGCCGCCGCAGGAGGTTTTACCACCATCTGCTGTATGCCCAATACAAAGCCGGTAAATGACTCTCAAGCCGTTACTGAGTTTATCCTCCATAAGGCGGCATCTGAGGGGATAGTTAATGTGCATCCTATCGGCGCTATTACTAAGGGGTGTAATGGTATTGAAATAACAGAGATGGGGGATTTGAAGAAGGCAGGGTGTATTGCCGTATCTGACGACGGCAAACCTGTAATGAATAGCCTGGTTATGCGAAGGGCGCTGGAGTATGCAAAGATGTTTAACCTGCCTGTAATATCGCACTGTGAAGATACAAGCCTCTCAGAAGATGGCGTTATGAATGAGGGAAGGGTATCAACAGAACTGGGGCTAAGAGGGATACCCAACGCATCTGAGGATATAATGGTTGCACGGGATATAGCCCTTGCGGAACTTACCGGCGGGCATATACACATAGCCCATGTAAGCACAAAGGGAGCGGTTGAACTTATCAGGAGGGCAAAAGAAAAGGGGATACATGTAACAGCAGAGACATGTCCCCATTATCTCCTACTAACTGATGAGGCAGTAACAGGTTACAACACAAATGCCAAGATGAAACCGCCGCTCAGGCAAGGGGGGGATGTCGAGGCCGTCAGAAAAGGGCTTCAGGATGGCACCATAGATGTAATAGCGACAGACCATGCCCCCCATGCACAGGAGGAAAAGGAGAGGGAATTTGATTATGCACCGTTCGGGATCGTCGGGCTTGAAACTGCCTTATCGCTTATATTGCGTTTGGTCGAAGAGGGTATCCTGACCCTCAAAGATGTAGTTTTAAAGATGTCTGCCAATCCGGCAAGAGTTCTTGGTATTGAGAGGGGAAATCTAAGCATTGGAGTACATGCAGACATAACGATTATAAACCCGCATACAACATGGGTTGTAGAGGCTGCCAACCTTAAATCAAAAGGCAAGAACACGCCTTTTGAGGGATGGAAGATGCGGGGGAGGGTGAGCGCTGCGATAGTGGGGGGAAGGATAGTTTTCAGGGTGTAGCGCCGACCTTTGTGGTCGGCCTTCATAACGTTAGACGTGAGGACACAAATATAGGGTCATGGGTCAAGGGTCAAGGAAGATGGCCATGACCCATGACCCATGACCCTATAGAAAGTGGGGGATAAACCCCCACGCTACGGCATAGTTGGATAATGGTGGTTTTCATATGACACATAAAAAAGCAATCCTTGCACTTTCTGACGGCACGGTCTTCGAGGGGACATCCGTCGGCGCTGAAGGTGAGGCTGTTGGCGAGGTAGTCTTTAATACCAGCATGACAGGCTATCAGGAGATACTGACTGACCCATCCTATAAGGGCCAGATAGTAACCATGACCTATCCGCACATTGGAAACTATGGGGTCAATGACGAGGATGTAGAGTCTTCGAGGCCACATCTCTCAGGGTTTATAGTTAAAGAGCTATCATATTATCCAAGTAACTGGCGCTCACAGAAATCCCTTGATATATATTTGAAAGAATATGGCATTGTGGGTATACAGGGTATAGATACCCGTGCACTTACAAGACGTCTCAGGGAATTTGGCTCACAGATGGGGATTATATCAACCACAGACGTTAACACTCAGGGTCTGATAAATAAAATCAAGACCACATCAGGTCTTGTGGGGGTTGATCTTGTGAAAGAAGTTACGTGTGAGAGCGCTTTTACATGGACAAATCCTTCACTCCGCATGCTGCAAAGTCAGGAGACTTTGCACTCCACACCTCACACCTCACACCTCACATTCCGCATTCCGCATTCCGCATTCCGCACTCTATACAAGGTTGTCGTCTATGACTTCGGCGTCAAATGGAACATCCTCAGAATGCTTGTTGATTCCGGATGTGATGTGACCGTTGTCCCTGCATCTACACCAGCAGAAGATGTGTTATCGATGCACCCTGACGGCATCCTTTTGTCAAATGGCCCTGGCGACCCTGAAGGTGTATCTTATGCCATAGATAACACGAAAAAGCTTATAGGCAAAAAACCTATACTCGGCATTTGTCTTGGTCATCAAATATTGGGCCTTGCCCTCGGTGGCAAGACCTATAAGCTAAAATTTGGTCATCATGGTGGAAATCAGCCTGTAATGGACCTGTCAACAAGAAAGGTGGAGATTACAGCCCAGAACCATAACTTCGCCGTGGATATCGACTCCCTCGGCGGTGATGTGGAACTTACCCATATCAACCTGAACGACCAGACAGTCGAGGGGATGCGCCACAGGAAATACCCCATATTCTCCGTGCAATACCACCCCGAGGCATCCCCAGGGCCGCATGACTCAAGGTATTTATTTGGCAGGTTTGTAGAGATGATGAATGACTTCAGAAGATAGTGGGCAGTACAGTGTTTTTTATGTCAGCTTTAAGAAAGGCGTTTAGATGGGAGTTACGAATCAGGAAGTATACGAACGACTGAAGATGATTGGTGAAAGGCTGAAGAAAGACTACGGAGCAGAAGAGGTAATCCTTTTTGGATCCTATGCAAAGGGTGAAGCAACAGAAGATAGTGATGTTGACCTTTTCATTATTGCACCTACGAAAGAGCGATTCTTTGAAAGGATGGCAACAGTTCTCGGACTTGTAAGAGACCTTTATAAAGGACTCGCCCTGTCTCCAATTGTCTTGACTCCGGATGAGGTAAAGCGGAGATTAAATATAGGAGATCAATTCGTTCAGGAAATATTAGAGAAGGGCATAATTCTATGAAGGAAATAAACATTTATCCCGTCATAAAACAGGCTTTATGAGAAGATTCAGGATATTATGAATATGAGTACTAAAAAAGAAAAGATCCTTACTAAGGCGGTAGAAATAATCAAAGCACTTCCTGATGGTATTCGTTATTCGGAACTGGCACGAAAGATACAACAGGTTTTTCCAGATATTCCAACTAATACTATACAAGGAACAATTTGGGATTTGGAAAAGAACAAACCAGAGATATATAAACCAGCACGTGGATTATTTCGTCATAATACATTCAGGGATGTTCAAGTTGGTGTAATTGAACAGAAGGTGCTGGTCAAGATAGAGAAGATACGAGAAGAGGATTTTTATCAGCCTTTTGCAGATTGGCTGGTCAAGGAGTTGGAAGAATGCACAAAAGCAATTCCTTTGGGAGGAAATAAATTCAAAGATAAATGGGGAACTCCTGATGTGATAGGAATTAGAGAATCAAGAAAAAGCGACATTATTAAGCCGGCCACTGAGATCGTGTCAGCAGAAATAAAGATAGACACGAAGGATTTAATTACGGCATTTGGACAAGCCTGCTCCTATAAGCTTTTTTGTCACAAGTCATATATAGTAGTTCCAAAAGAATCCCCGGAAGAAGATATGGCGAGAATTGACGCCTTATGTTTAATTTTTGGAATAGGTTTAATCCTTTTTAATAGTCGTAATTCTAAAGAACCTCGGTTTGAGATAAGAGTTAGACCGACAAAACATGAACCAGATATGTTCTATGTTAATAAATACATGAAATTGCTTGAAAATGATTTATTTTCTTAATGAGCTATTCGCACAAGATGACTGAACAATATTTATGAATATTCAGATTGATTCCCACACATTAGAACGTGCAGAAGATCGTGGTACCAATGAGAATGAAATTAAAGAAGTTATTCGAACAGGGTTTTCTATTCCTGCAAAATATGGGAGGCTCGGTAAGGCCATGATTTACGATTTTAAACAAAAACGCCTAAATAAATATTACGAACAAAAGAGAGTTGAAGTATTTTATACTATAGATGGCGAAACAATAATAACAGTTACAGTCTATGTATTTTATGGGAAGTGGGAGGAGGTAAAATGAAGATTATTTACAATGACAAAATAGACCTGCTGTACATCAGGCTTGATGACAGGAAGCAGGATGTAATTAATAAACGGGTCACTGAAGACATTGTCCTGGATATAGGAGAGGATGACAGGATAGTGGGAATAGAAATTCTGGATGCTTCAAAACATATAACCCTTGATAAACTTTTGCCTGTTAAATATGAAGTTTCAAAAGTGTAAAAATTAACTATGCCTAAGCGCACTGACATAAAGAAGATACTCCTTATAGGTTCCGGCCCCATTGTCATAGGGCAGGGATGTGAATTTGACTATTCAGGGACGCAGGCAACTAAGGCCCTTAAGGAAGAGGGATACGAGGTTGTGCTGGTAAATAGTAATCCTGCCACCATCATGACGGATCCGC
Organism: Nitrospirota bacterium; assembly: GCA_016234155.1. Taxonomy (GTDB): domain Bacteria; phylum Nitrospirota; class 9FT-COMBO-42-15; order HDB-SIOI813; family HDB-SIOI813; genus JACRGZ01. The sequence goes on from JACRGZ010000140.1 coordinate 12,663, forward strand.
AGGTTGCTGATAAGACCTACATTGAACCCATAACCCCTGAAATTGTGGAGATGATAATTGAGAGGGAGAGACCGGATGCACTACTTCCTACCATGGGAGGACAGACTGCCCTTAATGTCGCTTCAGAACTCTTCCGCAGGGGGGTGTTGAGCAAATATAATGTCGAACTTATAGGCGCTAAATATGAGTCTATAGATAAGGCAGAAGACAGAGAAAAGTTCAAGGAGGCTATGAAGAAGATAGGACTCTCTGTGCCTGAAAGTGGTTTCGCCTATTCAATAGAAGAGGCTTCTAAGGTAATAGGGCATGTGGGATTTCCGGCCATTATCAGGCCATCCTTTACACTCGGTGGGACAGGTGGAGGCATTGCATATAATATTGAGGAGTATGAGGAGATTGTAAAGTTGGGGCTTGATGCAAGCCCTATAAAGGAGATCCTTATAGAGCGGTCACTTCTTGGATGGAAGGAATATGAGCTCGAGGTGATGCGGGACCTTGCTGATAATGTGGTAATCATCTGTTCTATAGAAAACTTCGATCCGATGGGTATCCATACAGGAGACAGCATCACGGTAGCGCCTGCCCAGACCCTCACTGACAAAGAGTATCAGATAATGCGTAATGCGGCTATCAAGATCATAAGGGAGATAGGAGTAGACACCGGCGGATCAAACATACAGTTTGCAGTAAATCCCCGTGATGGTGAAATGATGGTCATAGAGATGAACCCGAGGGTCTCAAGGAGCTCTGCCCTTGCATCTAAGGCCACAGGTTTTCCTATTGCAAAGATAGCAGCAAAGTTATCTATTGGATATACACTCGATGAGATACGGAATGATATAACGCGTGTTACACCGGCATCGTTTGAACCTATGATCGACTATGTGGTTGTGAAGATACCAAGGTTTACCTTTGAGAAATTCCCGCAGGCCGACCAGACGCTTACTACACAGATGAAGTCTGTAGGCGAGGTGATGTCAATAGGGAGGACATTCAAAGAGGCATTGCAGAAGGCCATAAGGTCACTGGAGATTGATAGGTATGGATTTGAGAGTCTTGTAGTCGTAGCAGGTAGCGCCGACCTTTATGGTCGGCACCAGGAGCCAGAAGTAAGTAGGGACATACCTTCAGGTATGTCCTCTCAACAGACAGCAGAAACGATGGAGCATATACAGGAACGGCTCAAGACCCCAAACTGGGAAAGGCTATGGTATATTGCAGATGCGATTAGATGCGGGATGAGCGTGGAAGAGATAAACAGGCTGTCGAACATAGATCTGTGGTTCATGGAGCAGATCAGGGAGATAGTAGAGCTGGAGAGAGAGATAGTAAGAAGTAAGAAGTTAGAAGTAAGAAGTAAGAAGTTTGAATCTCTCCTTCGCAGGGCCAAGGAGTTTGGATTCGCAGACCATCGAATTGCTGAATTAATAGACATGAGAGAAGAGGAGATAAGAAAACTTAGAGAAGAACTTGAAGTATTTCCTGTATATAAACGGGTAGACACATGTGCGGCGGAGTTTGATGCCTATACCCCATATCTTTATTCAACATACGAAAGTGAATGTGAAGCGCAGCCCACAGATAGAAAGAAGGTGGTCATCCTCGGTGGAGGTCCAAACAGGATAGGTCAGGGCATAGAGTTCGACTACTGCTGTGTACATGGCGCCTTTGCCCTTAAAGAAGATGGATATGAGACTATAATGGTAAATTGTAATCCCGAGACCGTAAGTACAGACTATGACACCTCCGACAGACTCTACTTTGAACCGTTAACAGAGGAGGATGTGTTAAACATTATACGCACAGAAAAACCGGAAGGGGTAATAGTACAATTTGGTGGACAGACCCCGTTAAAGCTTGCAGTCCCTCTGGAAAGGGCCGGTGTTAAGATACTTGGCACTTCTCCGGATGCGATAGACAGGGCAGAAGATCGTGAGAGATTTCGCGGCCTGCTTCATAAACTCGACCTCATGCAGCCTGCAAGCGGGATAGCAAGGTCATATGCGGAGGCTGCATCAATTGCAAAGGAGATTGGATATCCCGTGCTTGTAAGGCCATCCTATGTGCTTGGCGGGCGGGCTATGGAGATTGTATATGACGAGCATGGCCTCGGAGAGTATATGACACGCGCAGTCAAGGCATCCCCCAAACACCCGGTACTGATAGATAAATATCTCGAAGACGCGATTGAGGTAGATGTTGATGCAATCTCGGATGGCAACGAGGTAGTAATAGGCGGGATAATGGAACATATAGAAGAGGCCGGTGTACATTCAGGCGATAGTGCATGCTCACTCCCCCCGTTTTCTCTATCTCCTGATATTATGGGTAAAATAAAGGAGCAAACTTATGCACTGGCAAGAGAACTTGATGTAATAGGCCTCATGAATATACAGTTTGCCGTTAAAGATGGCATTGTATTTATATTAGAGGTCAACCCGAGGGCGTCACGGACAGTACCTTTTGTAAGCAAGGCCATAGGTGTACCGCTGGCAAAGCTGGCGGCTAAGGTGATGACAGGAAGAAGGCTTAAGGAGCTTGGATTCACAAAGGAGAAGGCTGTGGAACACGTTGCAGTAAAAGAGGCTGTCTTCCCGTTTTCAAAATTCCCGGGTGTTGATACACTCCTGGGCCCTGAGATGAAGTCCACCGGTGAGGTAATGGGGATAGATACAGACTTCGCTACGGCCTTTGCCAAGTCACAAACTGCCGCATCATCTGCACTTCCATTGTCGGGAACTGTATTCATCAGTGTAAAGGACAGAGACAAGCAGGCATCGGTTGATATCGCACAAAGACTCCACAAAATAGGTTTCAGGATTGAGGCTACGAGGGGTACGGCAGGGTATCTGCAAGATAACGGCATCCCTGCCCTGATTGTGAATAAGGTTAAAGAGGGGAGGCCACATATAGTAGATCATATAAAGAACGGTGACATTGTCCTTGTTATAAACACCGTTGGCGACATGAAATCAAAGAATGATTCTTATTCCATAAGGAGGAGCGCCCTGGTGAAGGGTGTCCCTTATTATACTACGCTTGCCGGGGCAAAGGCAGCAGTTAGCGGTATAGATGCCCTTAAAAAAAGGAGTGTTGAAATAAAGAGCTTACAAGAGTATCATGATTAGGCAAGGGAATATCGTAAAAGTTCAGCTAACCGCAGAGACGCAGAGGCGCTGAGTATGGAAATTAATCAAATAACAGAAAAGATAAAGCGTATTGCGAGTAGACTCTAAATTTTCTCTGCGTCTTTGCGTCTCTGCGGTGAACTATTACGGAATATCTGCATCAAATGGCCATTCCCTCTCCCCACCCCCCTCCATATCCTCCCCCCACAAGGGGGGGGAGGAAAAAGGTGGGGGGGTGATTTACAGGGGGAGAGGGTTAGAGCCTGCCCTGAACTTGTTTCAGGGGTGAGGGGGCACAAGGAATTTTCAGATGACAAGGCCAATCACAAGAGAAGGTTATCAGAAACTTCAAGAAGAACTTGATAAATTTAAAAAAGTAGAACGGTCTAAAAATATCAAGGATATAGCAGAGGCAAGGGCGCATGGTGACCTTTCCGAGAATGCAGAGTATGCGGCGGCCAAGGAGCGTCAGTCTTTTATAGCGGGACGTATACTAGATTTAGAACACAAGCTTGCTACTGCAGAGATTATTGATCCGGCAATGCTTGTTTCTGATAAGGTTGTCTTTGGCGCTACAGTAGCGCTCCTTGATCTTTTAAAAGGAGAGCCCAGGAAATATACTATAGTAGGTGAAGACGAGGTGGACATTAAAAATGGAAGGATATCCCATAGCTCTCCTGTCGGCAGGGCGCTTATAGGTAACAAGGTCGGAGATGTAGTTACAATAAAGGCGCCTGCCGGTGAAAGGGAGTATGAGATACAGGGGATATCTTTTGGCGAATGAGGGCAAGGGTAATATCAAATCTATGTATCAAGGGGTCTTACTATAAACTCACCATTAAACCTTCCACAAGTATAAGAGCCATAGCCGGTCAATTTTTGATGATACGGCCTGCTGCGTATCAGGCTTTTTATGAACCGCTTTTACCACGGCCTTTCAGTATTCACAGATTAAGCCCTGACGGAAACTTAGAGATATTATATAAAGTGGTGGGAAAGGGGACTGCCATTTTAGCCAGATGTGGCAATAATGATGAAATAGACTTCCTCGGACCACTCGGTAATGGCTTCCCGGTTAGGCTCACGAAGGGATCTTCAGGGGAAATCCTGATAGTGGCAGGTGGAATAGGCGTTGCCCCTATGCTGTACCTTACCGAATCATTAAGGGCATCTTGTCCGGAAAAGAGGGTCATCGTGTTCGAAGGAGGAAGAGAAACGGTGGACCTGCTCTGTGTTGAGGAGTTAAAGAAAATTGCCACAGAGGTGATACTTGCTACACAGGATGGCTCAACAGGCATTAAGGGATATGTTACGGAGGCGCTTGAGTGGTACTTGCATAAACGCTCGTCAGAAATGCAGGCCACTGTTTACGCATGCGGCCCCAATCCGATGTTGAAAAGAATAGCAGAGATTGTATACCCATTAAATGTAGATACATACTTCTCCCTTGAGGCAACAATGGCATGTGGTATAGGGCTCTGCATGGGATGCGCCGTAAAGAGAAAGGGCGGAGGGTATTTTCTTGTGTGCAAAGACGGGCCTGTGTTTAGAGGGGAGACCATAGATTTTGATTTTTGATTGTAACTACTCAGCATATTGAATAACTTAATGATAATGAATAACACTAAACAAAAAATGAAAAATGTTTAAGTGTTTTTCTGCGTCTCTTTTAGTTCTTTGAGGCAAATTTTCATTATTCATTTCTTGTTATATGTTTTTTTATTTTCTTGAGGATCAAAAATAACACCTGCTGAGTAGTTACTTTTGATTTATATTATGCCTGACCTTTCCATAGAAATAGCCGGCATAAAACTTCGGAATCCTGTCCTGCTTGCCTCCGGCACAGCAGGGTACGGGGAAGATATTGCAAGATATTGTGACCTGAACAGGGTAGGGGCTATTATAACAAAAGGGATAGCGCTGAAACCAACCCCAGGGAATCCCCCGCCACGCATATGTGAAACCCCCGCAGGTATGCTGAATGCCATAGGCCTGCCGAATGTTGGTGTCGATACATTTATAAAAGAGAATATCCCTTTCCTCAAAAAATTTGATACCAGGGTAATTGTAAACATATTCGGTGCCACTGTTGATGAATATGGAGAGGTTGCAGGGTCTTTTACCGGCGTAGAGGGTGTTCATGGACTTGAGGTCAATATATCATGCCCAAACATTAAAGAGGGGGGGATCGCCTTTGGCACTGACTTGGAAGCAACACGCCGGGTAGTCCGCACTGTCAGAAGGTCTACCACCCTGCCTGTCATAATAAAGTTATCTCCTAACGTAACTGATATAATCCCCTTTGCCATGGTCTGTAAAGATGAAGGGGCGGATGCCATCTCAATGATTAATACACTGCTTGGAATGTCTATAGATACAGAGACGTGGAAACCCAGGCTTGCCAATATTACGGGTGGACTATCAGGACCTGCTATTAAACCTGTAGCCGTGAGGATGGTATGGCAGGTATATAATGCCGTAGATATACCTATAATAGGGATGGGAGGGATAACTACCACCGGGGATGCAGTAGAATTTTTTCTTGCCGGTACATCCGCTGTAGCCGTGGGCACCGCAAATTTCCTGAATCCCAATGTCTCAATTGAGATAATAGATGGGCTGGGCAGGTATCTTGAAGAAAGAGGGATAGATAGTATCAGGGGACTTATAGGGGCGGTTAAGATTTGAGTATTATAACCCTTACAACAGACTTTGGCCTCAAAGACCCATTTGCCGGTATGATGAAGGGGGTTATATATAACATAAACAGCAACGTAAAGATAGTAGACATATCGCATGGGATAGGGAATCAGGATATAATTGAAGGGGCCTTTGTAATAGGTCATTCATACGGATATTTTCCTAAAAATACCATTCATGTGGTGGTAGTAGACCCCGGGGTTGGCAGCCGCAGAAGACCTGTTCTTGTGACTGCATCAGGTCATTATTTCATAGGCCCCGATAATGGCGTACTGTCCGTTGTCATTGCGGGGGATACTGGCTCAAGGGTTTTTGTGATTACTGCAGAACAGTATTTCCTGAGGAGCGTGGGCGCTACATTTCAGGGACGGGACGTTTTTGCCCCTGTAGCGGCATGGCTGGCCAAAGGGGGAGAACCACATCACTTTGGCCGTGAAATCTCAGATTATGCCAGTATAGAGATTCCAAAACCAATTAAGGATAGTGATTCCATGAAGGGTGAGGTCATTTATATTGACCGATTTGGGAATTTGATTACCAATATTACTTATAGAGACTTAGAGGATATGCAAAAAATGGATGTCCCGGCGTCATCACCCTCGGTCAGGATTTGTGGGATTGAGATGACAGGCATTAAAAGATATTATGCGGAGGCAGAGGGGGATGAGACAGCGCCTATTATTAACAGTTTTGGTTTGCTTGAGATATACAGATATATAGGTGATGCGTCAAAGGCTCTTAATGCCGGGAAAGGTGATGCCATAGAAGTACAATATGGATCCTAATCTAAAAAGCATACTAATACCATCAATAATAACCCTTATATCCGTCTCCATATTATTATTTATCAGGAGTATCGCCTTCAGGTTACTCCACAGGTGGGCTGAAAAGACAGAGACCGATATTGATAACATAATTATCAGGTCATTCAAGACGCCTTCGATCTACTGGATGGTCGCTATAGGCCTGTACATAGGTCTTGGCATATCAGAGATTCCGGAAAAGTATATCTTTTACCTTAGTAAGGCAATCCATGTAATAGTTATACTATCAATAGCCATTGCATCCGCCAACCTATCGGGAAAGATATTTACCCATTATGTCCAGAAGTCAAACCTCCCCATACCAACCACAGGTCTTGTGTACAGTATATTAAAGGGTACTATACTTGTCCTGGGCATTTTAATCGCCCTTACTGTCCTTGGGGTTTCAATCACGCCTCTTATTACCGCTCTGGGTGTTGGAGGTCTCGCAGTTGCCCTTGCACTACAGGATACACTGGCGAACCTCTTTGCAGGGATACATATATTAGTAGAAAAGTCAATCAGGGTTGGTGACTTTATAAGACTTGAAACAGGACAGGAAGGTTATGTAGAAGACATTACCTGGAGGACAACGAGGATAAGGATGCTTCAAAATAATATGGTCATAATCCCTAATAATAAACTCTCCCAGAGTGTCGTCACTAATTACTACCTGCCTGAAAAGAGGATGGCAATAACCATCCCTGTAAACGTCAGTTATGCCTCTGACCCGGATAAGGTTGAGAGGATTCTTCTGGAAGAGGTGTTGAAGGGGGCAGGGGATATCCCAGGATTACTAAAGGACCCCGTGCCTGCCGTGAGGCTTATACCCGGATTTGGAGAGAATTCCCTTGATTTCACCATTATTTGCCATGTACGGGAATTTGCTGATCAGCAACCTGTGCAACATGAGTTAAGAAAGCGGATTTTAAAAAGGTTTAAAGAAGAGGGGATAGAGATACCCTTTCCTCATCGTATTGTGTATGTAAGAGAGGAAACGGATTGGAAAAAATAAGAGCAAAAAATTCGTGTAAGTCTTTGCGTTCTACATCAGCAGATATTCACAGGCTTTCCTGCAAATCCATTTTTCAATCTCTGGATAATGTCATCTACAAATCCTTTATCAAGCCATTTATGTAAGTTCATGCGTCTGTATATTTGCACAGTCTTTCATAACAGATAGCAAAAGCCAGAAGGATACCAATGAGCCTTATTGAAGGGGTAGTTCATTAATAAATCGGAATGAAACTCTTGTGCTGGTTATACGTTGCTGGTTTCCCTTTTTCTCTGTTCCTGAATTTTCTCCTTCAGCCATGTATCGGCGAGTTCTTCTAAGGATATATGTCTCGATCTGGCAATTTCTGTTAATTTGCCGGCGAGTTCAGCGTTAAGGGCCAAGATGTGTGTTCTTTTTTTGATATCCACTTCAAAGTGGGCTTCCGGCATTGCATCCCAGTACTCACCCAGATCATGGGTGTCAAAGAACTTTACCAGTCTA
>JACRGZ010000141.1 GCA_016234155.1 Nitrospirota bacterium
CGCTTTTCTCTGGAATTCCTTCAAGCGGTTCCAACGGTCTGAGAATTCCGTTTTCGTAAATCGCGTGGATTTCTTTCTTCATTTTCCATCACCTCCCTTGCTTACAGGTTTATTATAACACCAACCCGTAATAATTCACAGTAGGGGCGACCCGGTGGGTCGCCCTTTTATCCAGGACGAGGCGGCGCCTCGCCCCTACGGGCATGTATTGTAAGGTCGGGATACATCACGCCCAATACTAAATCCTGATGTCTGTATACACACATCAATCATATAAATCACCAGAAAGTTTTTTCACCATAATGTCCCAAACAATTGGAAGATAAAACCAAGGATTAAAAATATAAATCCCAAGAAAGAGCGGCGGTAAGTGGAAATAAAACCGATGACGTAAGGATCTTTCAGATTGTGGTCTCGTTTATCCGATTGTATTCTGGCATATACTGTAGCAATAGCTTCGTCTTCGATCTCGGCCCTAGTTTTTGATGAAAACCAAGATTTCAAGAATTTGACAGCAGAAGGCCATACAATTATTATTGAGCCAAGAATGCTTAGGAGTAAACCTATAGAAATCATAATTTGTCCGTAAGAATAAGAATAGATCACCTCGCCGCCCTCCGTGGTAAGCCTATAAACCGATTAGGTAAACTAAAACATTTCATCCTTCACGTCCCCCTCCACAATCCTAATCTCTTCCTCCGTTAACCCGTATAGCTCATAGACGAGTCCGTCGATCTGTTTATCGGTTGCATCAATTTGGCGCTGGAGATGTGTCTTGTCATCCGGGGTCTTTGCCGTCTTGAGCCGATTGTGCATGTCCAGCATCCGTTCAACCTGCGCCACCAGTTTGTCGTAGCGGGCTTTGTCAGCAGGATTAGAGAGAGTGAGCAGAGGAATTGGCAACTGCGCCAGATGACCGCGTTTAACTTGGGCAAGGGCTTCGCCCTTTTCGGGATTAATGATAGCCTGATAAACCCAGTTGAGTAACCGCGAGTTTAATAGGCCCAACACATATCGTAAATCGAATACATTATCGCGTGGAATAATTGTGTACAAGTTATCGCGAACAATGAACTTATCACGATCCATGGTGGCCGTAAGAGAATCACCGGTCTGACGAATGACGATTTTTGCTGCGGCATCATACTGCGCAGAGTACCGGGGTTCAGCTAGCCAGTCTCCAAAACTGATCCAGTAGTCCTTATCCCATAGAATTTTGTATCTCTGGATCAGACTCCCTCTGAGTAAGGGGCGAAAAGTGGAGTCTCGCCTCCTCTCGGATACAAATGGTTTCTCATCAACAGTTTTACGTGTTTGAGGAGGTTTCCCTTTTCCAACTTGAAAAGGCTTAGCTCCCTGCGTGATAACACATGCAGCATCAAGTACAGCCATGTCTCTTAGCTTGTCAGTCAGCGCTATTAACTCTGTTCGCTCAAAGATATTGACAGGCTGGCCCTTTCTGTCCCGCCATCGTTTCTGCGAAACCACATAACTATTGGTGCTATTGTCCTTGTCAACAATAGTAATCTTAATCTGGTGAGTATCAGATGAGATATTTCTCTTAATAATGATTATCTCCGTGTCAACCGTTGCTTTTAGAAAGACTGGGCGTCGGTAGTGTACGATACCCTCGATCTGTGATCTAGTGAAAAGATGTTCACGAATTCGATTGGATTGTAGGTTTAGGAGCCATGTGTTCGGGATAATCATTCCCAGAAAGCCAGTCTGCCTCACTAATGTAAGGCTTTTCTCAATAAACAACAAATACGTATCAAGTTGATAATCTTGAAATATGAGATGAGAAAGGAGGTAAGATGTTTCATCCTCTGACAAAGATGCCCCATACGGCGGATTTCCAATCACCACATCAAACCCACCCTCACCCTTCCCTCTCCCTGAGGTAGAGGGGAATATGTCTGGGAACTCGGCCTTCCAGTCAAAGGCATTTACCCTGCGGGCCTCCTCCTCATCGAACATAACCACCTGTCTGCCCTCCCAATAATCAGGCCCAATCAGGCTATTGCCGCATTTAATGTTGTTTCCCAAATCAGGCAGTGCCCTTTCGCGCCACATCCTTAACTGTTTACTTAAGGTCTCCTGGTTTTCTCCTTCAAGGACTTTTAGTAAAAGGGATAGTTTGGTCACCTCCACTGCCTGACTGTCTATATCTACACCATAGATATTGTTGAGCAGGATACGTCTTTTCTCCTGCGTGGCGAGGAGCCACTGGCCACCAACACCCTGATAGACCTCTTTTGTGTGTTTTTCAGGCCCGTCCTTCACATACCAGTCGCGATGATAATTAAGTAAATATGTATATGCGCCTATCAGAAAGGAGCCTGATCCGCAGGCGGGATCAAGGATTCGGATCTTGGATATCTGTTTGGGCGTCATGTTTTGTAGGGGCGCACCGATGTGTGCGCCCTTGTTATCGGTGTCCGTCATATCAGGGCGGACACGCAGGTCCGCCCCTACGATTTTCCCCACGGTATTTTTAACAATGTAATCTACTATATAGGCAGGGGTATAAAAGACACCACCCGACTTCTTGACCTCCGGTTTTTCTTCAATAACAGCTCGGTGTCCTGCGGTAAGTCTGATCACCTTGCCTAAGAACTGCTCATAGACATTACCGAGGATATCGGCACTTAGGACTGAAAACTCATAGGGACTCTCAGGGTAATAGAGACGGCGGATTATATCTTTAAGCGCCTTGTCATCGATGATAAGTGTTGGGGTCAATCCATCCGGCGCCTCGGCCCTTCCCTTTTCAGGCTTAAAATGGAAAAGGCCAGAGTTGTATCGATCATCTGCTAGGCCATAAAGGTAGCGGAGTCGATCATAAGTATTCTCGCCATTAAGCAGGCTTAGAAGCTGGCCGTAAGGTTCAATGCCACGGTCTTCACACATCCTTAAAAAAATGATCCTGTCAATGGTCCTCTGGACAGCAAAGTTAAGATCGCGCACGGTAAGATCTGGATTGCGCAGGGCCAGGTTTCTAGCCAAGGAATCCCGCCAGGCCTCGATCTCGATAAGAAATTCGACATCCACCTGTGAGGTACCCCGCTTTCCCTTTCTTGACTCGGTGAATTGGTCAAATGAGCCTCGCAATACAGCATCTTTGGAAAAGATCGCAGCGATCTCATCCCAACGATCGGCATAGTCCCGATAGGTCAAGTAGAGGATCCGTCCTATGCTTGATTTGTCATTCGGCTTTGGTTTTATACGGCAGTCATAGACTGCGAACTCTTCAAAATCTGCTAGGATTGAAAGCGGCAGTTTCGCGCTCCAGGCATAGCGGCGAAGTTGGTAGGCGGGGCTTATATCTTCCTTGACGTTGATAGCAGGCTTTTTGGTCTCTACGAAAAACTTTCGGACGCCACCGATGCGGAAACAATAATCAGGCGCCTTTGTGGCGCTGCCGATCTTTATGGCGTCTTCATGGATAACATCCTTGTATGCTTCTGCATATCCTGCCCTGTTTGTTACATCCCATCCATGGGCCTCGAAGAATGGATCAATAAACTCACGTCTTACCTGGGTTTCATTATATGCCTGATTCCGGTAAGATTTGATGTTTCTGTCGAATCGTTCAATTAGTTCATTGATCTGCTTAGGCATCCCGGACATATCGTCTTTAGTGTTTCCCTCATAATGAAACTCAAAAGTCCTTCACAGTATATGAAGATTAAAATGGGATGTCAAATAAGATGTGAGACTACGAAGTGGTATGCAATAAGGTTATGTTTGATAATGCCTAGGCGCCTTTTGAATTATCAAACGTCTTCCAGAGGTTATCGAATTTCTTCCAGGCATCGACTATGCCATCCCTGATATCTACCAGTATTATCTTCTTTAAATGGGTAGGCTGGAAGGATTTTATTACATTGATCATAATCTTTGCCGCCACCGTCGGGTCTACTCCGCCTATCCCTGTACCCATACCAGGCAAGGCAACGGTTGAGTAACCCAACTCATCGGCAAGTTTTAAAGCTGCGAATGCCGCCTTAAGGACGTTCTCAGGACCTATCTTATCAACAGGTGACCGCATAGTAGGGGCGTGTATAATTGCCTTGAACTTTGTCGTTCCCCCGGTTGTAATAATGGCGCTCCCTATATCGATCGGACCCTTATCAACGGCCTCCTTCTCCACATCACCCCCGGCTGCCTTCTTTATGGCCCCTGAAAGCCCTGCAGCCATCCAACCATGGCTATTTGCCGGGTTTACAATAGCCTCTGCATTGACCTCCAGAATGCTCCCTTTCAATATCTCGATCTCCAACCATCTCACCCGGATTTATGAATTACTGAAAAAGAATAAAAGAATATGGGTAAGGTATGTAAACCTCATACCATACCCATACAGGATTACCAAAGGCTACTTTAAAACCCTTTGTATTTTACATTAGGCCGAACAAAGACCTGTCTTAGCAAGCCTTTTTAATCAGCCATGTATCAGAATCGGAAGGCACCTTACGCAGACCCAGTTTTCTTTGCCCTTAAACTCGCAGACTATAAGGGGCCTATCTTCACTCGTACTGCTGCAATTGAGACACTTGTGTTCAAATTCTCCCATTTCTCCTCCTTAGGCTAATTTGCCGAATAAAGGCAAATTATATTAGACCTTGGCATTGACGAAATCCTCACATTTCCTTACGATTGCATTAAATGCCTTTACAGAAGGTAAATCCAGTTCAAGGATAGAAAATGACTCCCCCTTATCTGCCCTCGAAGATATCTCCCGATCGAGCGGAACCCTCCCAAGAAAAGAGACCTCAAGCACAGCAGCCAGTTTTTCTCCACCGCCGGGCGTAAAGGGGTCAATCTCGTGCGAG
>JACRGZ010000021.1 GCA_016234155.1 Nitrospirota bacterium
CAACAGATGTTAAAATAGACATGATAAAAATGACCGGTAAAAGAACTCTCTGTATCTGTCTCATCATTATTTAGACCCCCTTTCAGGAAAATAGCCATGTAGTGATATAAGGAAAGCTTACCCCAAATAAAATAAAACCGACTAATACCCAGAAAAGGACCCGATTTATTCTTGTCATACGTGGATTGCATCTCCCTTCAGGATTGCAATTAGAACCTTTTCCATAGGCATAGTGATAGGAGATACATCCTAAGATAAATGTCCCGGCTATAAAGTAGGGTCTCATCCATTCAAGTCTTGAGAGAAAAACCAGCCCTGTAATACCGAACATCAAGAATAGAGCAGGCCCGATACAGCAGGCCGATGCCAAAAAGGCCATCACCATGCCGCCAAACGATATCATTCTTTCCTTCATCTATGCCTCCTGTTAATCCTTGCGACCTCATATAAATATAAACCCTATACTATAGTATAGGGTCAAGGAGCCTACTATAAATGCAATGTCTTTCCGCCCAATCAACTCGAAGCACTATCCCTTTTCCTCATAAAAAAAGGCGGCCAGATGAATCCTGGCCGCCAATCCCTATGGTAGATCCGACATCCTCCCTTAGAAGGCATACCCGATACCTGCAGTAAACTCGCCGGTGTTCAGGTTATCTCCGTTGGGATCCGCCAGTTCGTCTACATAGCGATAACGGGCATCCAGTCGCAGCAGCCAGGGACCGGAGACAAAATACTTTAATCCCCCTCCGACATTGAATGTAACCCCATCGCTGTCACTAATCGTGGCGGGCTTACCATTGACCGTTCCAGTGAAGTCCTCATCAATATCCCCCCAGGCCCAGCCCAAGCCTGCCGTCAGGTAGAATACCGCACGGTCCCCTGGATTGAAGTAATAGAGACCGTTCAGGTCCAGAAACCATACATCCATATCGATGTCTCCCGTCGGAGTATCTGTAACCTGATTGCCATTCCATACCAGGCGGCCCTCCCATCCTACATTGGACGACTGATGGTATTCATAGCTGATTCCAACTACCAGATCATCGTCCAGTTCCGGTGTCTTACCCGATACCGTTGTATCGGTCAGGTTGTCCCCGATGAGACTCCCCACCTGGAGTCCAATTTCAGAAGTCCCTGCGGAAATACCACCGGCAGACACAGTCCCGGTAAACCCCATAGCACCTATCAGGATCATCATGCCTATTAGAATTTTACGAATCATTTTCTTCACCCCCTTTCTATGATTGGAGTTTGGAATATACGCATACAATTCCGGCACCTCCCCATTAAACCCTCATATTCCTCTCCCTGGATCCAGTATAAACGGGCTTCATGCTGGCCCTGATTGCAACAGGGACAGGTTACCTCTCTTATCCCTGTGTTCGATATCTTTTCTAATTCATAGACATGGAATTCCCTGCCGCAGCGCTGACAGAAGACCTTGCAGGAATATCCGTTAGACCCCACGCTACATTCAATGAGTCTTATCACAGGGTCGCGTTCACCACATACCGGACATCCCACGATCTCCAGCCATCGAACCATCTCTCCCAATGCAACTCCATCTTTCCAGTAAGAACTCATTGAAATATCTCCATCCAATAATTTTCCCCAATCATCTTCCACCAAAATATTTAACCTCCACTCCGGGGGAAGATATTGGAAAACCTCTTTTCGAATTTCGGAGGAGGAGGAGGAGTATGTTCCCCTCCGTCCTAACATAGCGTTGAACTAAAAGCCCCTGAACCACCCCGAAAACAACATGGGCCGTGAAAGATACGGCTAAGATTCCATAGCCAAACTGGAGACCGAAGGGACCTGCCATCATGATCACAGCAGGGCTTAGCATCATGCCGGACTCATAGAAGAGGAGCCATAAGACTGAACCGGCCCAGTGGGTCCGTCCGAAGATCAGGGTGTACAAGAAGCCTATACCGGCGCCAATCCAGAAGTGATTGAGATAGCCCACTAAATCAGACAGAGGCGTGGGACCGGTCAGCATGGTATCGAAGATCATGGTGCCGGCCACCCTCGGGACATCGTAGGGCATCCAGCCTATCTTGTAACCGGTCAACCTGACCGCATCCAGGGCCACAGTCCCCACCATTCCGACCCAGATACCAACCCAGTAGCGATTGAAGAA
>JACRGZ010000142.1 GCA_016234155.1 Nitrospirota bacterium
AATAAGTTCCCGGGAGCCTGGACGAAGAGTGATAAACCTTACCCCCATCCCCCTTTCTTCAACACCATTATTGGATACTTTCTCTTTTATCCAGCGAACTTCTGCCTCCCCTGCAATAAGTTCATGGTCCCTTTTCAAAGTGAATTCGAACTGAAAACGTGTTCCCAGAGGGTAGGGCCGTTCGGTAATAATGAACATGCCGTTTTCACTGATATTCGAGGAATATTGCGTGATAAAGGATCCCAGGTGCTCAAATGTTAATTTGACTGGCTTGTTGAAAGGTATTCTATGATGGGCCCGTTTTTTTATCATGGCCTCGTCTCCATGTTTTCTAATTTGGGGGTATCTTTTTCGCGGAATGGGATTATCCTGTTACGATGAGAAAACCAGCGTTTTTTAATTGCCTTTTCAATCTGCTCACCTTTCAATCCGCACTGCTCCCTTAATAATTCGCAATTGCCATGTTCAATAAACTTATCAGGAAGACCGAGGATCATAACATCTATATAGTGGATACCATGGTCTGCCAGGCATTCCAGGACAGCGCTTCCGAATCCACAGATTTTTGCATGATCTTCCACAGTGACCCAATATTTGAAATTCCTGGCTGTGTCTAAGACGAGTTCCGTGTCCAGAGGTTTAACAAAACGTGCATTAATAACCCTGACAGAAAGGCCATATGTTTTAAGTCTTTCTGCTGCCTCTAAGGAGGGATAAACCGTATTCCCAATGGCAAGAATGACTACATCCTTTCCTTCAACAAGTATCTCTCCCTTCCCTACCGTGAGGGTTCTGATCTCCTTGTCCAGTGGGATGCCAATCCCCTGCCCCCGGGGATAACGTAGTGCTGAGGGCCCTTGATGCTCAATGGCTGTCTTCAACATATGGCGGAGCTCATTTTCATCCTTTGGGGCCATGACGACCATATTAGGGATATGTCGTAGATAGGCGTAATCGAAGGTCCCGTGATGCGTTGGTCCATCCTCGCCCGTAAGCCCTGCCCGATCTATGGCAAAGGTTACAGGAAGGTTTTGAAGGCAGACATCGTGGACAATCTGGTCATACGCCCTTTGGAGAAACGTAGAATAGATAGCTACAACAGGTTTTTGCCTGGAAACTGCAAGACCACCGGCAAAGGTCACAGCGTGTTCTTCGGCGATCCCGACATCGTAGAATCTCTCCGGGAACTGTTCTGCAAATGTCTTTACCCCTGTTCCATCAGGCATTCCCGCCGTAATGACGACGATCTTCTGATCTTGCTCAGCTAATTCACAAAGCGTTTTGGCAAATACCGACATGTAGCTGGGGGGTCCTTCTTCTTTAATCGCTTCTCCTGTCTTGATGTCAAAAGAACTGATGCCGTGATACCCACAGGGGTTAGACATGGCCGGGACATATCCCTTCCCCTTTTGAGTAACAACATGGAAGACGACCGGAGATTCAAATTCCTTGGCCTCCCGGAGTATCTCTACCAATAATTCAACATTATGCCCATCGACAGGACCAAAGTACTTTAATCCAAATTCCTTGAAGAAGTCGCTGCTCAGGATCTTTGATCTCGCAGTGGC
Organism: Nitrospirota bacterium; assembly: GCA_016234155.1. Taxonomy (GTDB): domain Bacteria; phylum Nitrospirota; class 9FT-COMBO-42-15; order HDB-SIOI813; family HDB-SIOI813; genus JACRGZ01. The sequence goes on from JACRGZ010000142.1 coordinate 1,569, forward strand.
AAGGCAAAAGGCAAGTGATCCAGGGGCCTTCGAGATGGACCAATCATTATCATTCAAGATAATAATCAGCCGGGTTTTTGTGGAGGCGATATTATTCAGGGCTTCCATAGTCATCCCATTGGGCAGGCCTCCATCACCGACTATGGATACAACATGGTATGCCTCTCCTTCATGGTCACGCCCTCTGGCGATGCCCAGGGCAGTGGATAGAGCGGTTCCTGCGTGTCCGGTGCTTGTAATATCATGGGGGCTTTCTCCCCGTTTGACAAACCCACTGATTCCTCCAAGTTGCCTCAGGGTTGAGAACTGATCTCTCCTTCCGGTCAAAAGCTTGTGGGTGTAGGACTGATGGCCGACATCCCAGACGATCTTATCTGTTGGGCTATCAAAAACATAATGAATGGCAATGGTCAATTCTACAGCTCCCAGGTTAGAAGATAAGTGTCCTCCCGTTCTGGAAATAGTTCTAATCAGCTCCTCTCTGATCTCATCGGCCAGCGCCGGCAGATAAGAGATGTGGACTGTCTTTAATGTCTCGGGATCTTTAATCTGATCAAGTAGTGTAGTCACTTGACATCTCCCTCTGGAGTTCTATCAGGGTCTGCAACATTTCCTCGGCTGACATCACGTCATTCGGGTAGGTAACCCAATGAATCCTATTGTCCCGGAGCTGATCTTTTCCAAAGTAGGATTTGAGCCGTTCGGCTGCTATCTTCGCCCCGAGGCTGTCCGTCTCTGGAAGGAGACAGACCAGCAGGGTTTGGTCAATCCTTCCAATATAGTCTGTCTGCCTCAGCTTTCTTTTCAGCAGGTCTGCTGTCTCCTGAACGATATCACTATTCATCAAGGGAATGATAAGGAGAGAGAGACTGTGACCTGATCTGGAGGAACGAAGGATTTCACTGGAGATATATTTCGTAAAATAGGTTCTATTGTACAGCCCTGTCTCATCATCTTTGATAGTGAGATTTGTAATATGGACAATGACCGTAGTAAGATTCAGCAGCGTGTCAAAGATTCTATCTCCCCCTGACGAGAGAGATAAAGACGAGAGAGATAAATCTGATTTCCAACAGAGATAGAGGACTCCAACAATCTTCTTACCCATGATCATTGGATAACAGAAGAGCGAGTTTATGGTACCATCCTGAAAATGCCCAAGTTCGTATTCTCCTTGCCGTGTAACATCTCCAATATAGATTGGTTTCAGTGTCTTTATTACATCAGGGGCCGGGGTCTTTCCATATTGCAACAGAGATTGCTTACCAAACGAGATTGGACAGGCGTGGAGCGTGTAAACTTTCGGAGCGTCCTCTTCACATGAATGGATTGCAAGGGCATGGACACCGAATTTTTTGGTAAAAATATTTGAACAAAGGTCCAAGGCATTCTTGGGATCTTCAACAAGTGGTATTGTCTGGATAATCTCAGAAATATCTTCCATAAATGGGAACCTAATGTGAAGAATAGTACCTTTATTAATTTTTTAATATGTGTACATTAGATTGAAAAAGATCCAATGGGCATTGACTTCCATGGTACTATTATCAAAGTCACCTCCAATAATTTTGCTCGTCCCGACGGACTCTTTTGGACCAAAGGAATATTGATAAGCAGTGCTCAGGATCCAATGCTGACCCTTGTGGTCGTATCCGAGGGATAAGGCATGTTCAAGAATGCCTGGAATCAGGGGTGTTAACGTATTGTTGGGTACAGGATTCTTGTTATATATATAACCAGTCTGAAAGGTACTTTTCTCTCTATGATATTCGTACCCCAATTTGAAGGCATAGCTATTCTCCCAGTTTAGCGGTAAGGTATCTACGAGCGATGATGATCCTCCCTGGAGAGCATTAAACCCTGCGTTATTGCCATTGGAGAGCTTTAGCTGGATGTCGTCAAATGCAGAGGCCCACTGGTACCATTGCACATCCATCAAAAAGCGATGCCGGGGATTTGGCTCATATACGACCCCCCCGCCAATGGTTTGGGGCCACTTAAAATCCATCTCCAGATCATAGTTGGCTGTTGATTCAGCTCCTAAAGAGGTTAATAGGGGTTCCAATACAGGATGGCCTGTTACATCTACATCCATATCCCCTTTTAAGGTGACGTCTGTCTTGCTGATATAGGCCGCACCAAGGGTGAGTTTTTCACTGAACTTATACTGTAGTCCAAGGTTCCATGTATACCCTGTTCCGCTTGTTTTCAGATTGATGAGAGCCGGAGTGCCTGCCAGGGATCCTGTTTGAAAGGTGAAAGGCATATCGAGCCCTGTTGATTGAAAGGCAGGTCCGATAGCTGTCCCGAGAAAAAGCTTGTCAGTAACCTGCCAGGCGACGGCAGGCATGACCTTGAGAAGACTGACCTGTGACTTGTAAGTCTGTACCCCATAGATGGGCGAATCTCCTCCGTGAATCAGATCATATTCAGCAGCAAAACCTGCCGGGTAGAAGACCCTGAGACCAAAAGCCAGGCGGCTTTCCTTACTTTTATATGTCCCGGCCAGTGCAGGCAGTGCTAATATCCGGTCTTTTGCCTTTTTATCATTTTGGGGATCCTTATACTCAATATTCGTAGAGAGAAGATCCATGGTTAGCTCCCAATTCAATCCTGACATCCTGCTCAACGCTGAAGGGTTATCATAGATAAGGGCACTGTTATCAGAGGCGGCAAGGTTCGTTCCCCCTCTTCCCGACGAGATCGTCCCGATGCTATCCCTGATGACCCCATTGGCATATCCCATCCCTTCCATCATCTGAACCAATGCCCATATCATTAGAAAACAGATCAATAATCTCTTCATCCCATCTCCCCCATCGTTATGATTAAGTTAAACAAGCCTTTTTCAATTTCAATAACGTTTGCTTTAATCGGTGAGTAGAGAGATATCTTTAGGGAGAAATCTTGAGAAAACAAAACATTATGGGATCCGGGAAGGATTCAGGATGAGACTTTTTGGATGTATCCCTTAATGAAAATACAATGAGTATGAAATACTCGTATTAAATCCGCTTACATCCTCAGTAGCTACTACACCCTGAGCGGCCTTATATTCTAAATTAGCTGTCGAGTAATAATTTTCCAGATTGATGGACCCCCGGCTCCCGACAAAGCACCTTATACCAAGCCCGATAGCAAAGCCAAGACTGTCGAGGCTTGTTACAGTTTGACTGATGCCTTCACCTTCGGCTGTAACATAGTCAATAAGGCCGGAAATGGCTGGAACGAACTTGGTATTCTGGATGGTCAAGGGTCGGAAATTGTAGACAAGACCGCCAGAGACACGGGTTTTAGACACCTTTATTTTACCAAGCATGGAATCATCTGCTTCCATACTTGAATAATAAGCATAAATAATGCCTTCGATATTATCTGTAAAGAAATAGCCTATAAA
>JACRGZ010000143.1 GCA_016234155.1 Nitrospirota bacterium
ATATATCCCTGGGGGCAGCGCTCCCGAGGGTTGTTTCTATTGATCCTGAAGATGGCAGGGAGAATGTCCCATTATCAGGCGCAATCAAGATCAGGTTCTCTGAGCCGATCGAGGCAGGTACAGTCAACAGCAGCAATATTGCCCTGACAGGTCCAACAGGAAATGTGGCAGGGGCATTAAGCCTTGGCCTCAATAATACAACCGTTACCTTCAGGCCAACAGAACTGCTGACAGCCAACAGCCTCTACACCGTTACGATCTCTCAGGGGATCCAGGACCTTTCAGGATATGGCATGGCATCCCCCTTTACATCTAAGTTTACCAGTCTTGATACAGAGCCGCCCCTTCCGCCACCGGCAGGAAATGTCACGGCAACTATTCCTGGCACTGACGGCAAGACCACCATTACAGCTACCCAGGGGACGGCAGATGTCCATGACACCGTCTGGATTGTCAATACAACGAAGGGGACATCTGTCCCTGTCCTCGTAGACCCTGACGGGAGTTTCACCGCCTCCATCGTTGCGGGGATAACAGATAAGATCCAGATAAAACTGACGGACCCGGCGGGTAATGAAACGCTGGTGCCTATCGGGCTATTCCGGAATCCTGACGGGAGCGTTGCCGTCGGACCGGATGGGGGCCAAATCTTCGGAGCCGATGGCCTGATCATCTATGTGCCGACCGGGGCCTTTCCGGAAGGTTCGATTGTAAAGGTGACCTCCCTGACAGAGGCGGGGATCGGGTTAACTCCGTTTACCATGTATCCCTTTGTGGCGGGCTTTGATCTCGAGTCAACAGCCGTTCCGCAGAAATACCTCAATATGTCCGTTCCTCTTCCATCAGGGGCGGACTCTGATTCGACAGGCATCGTTGCCCAGGTGATCCATTTCATGGGGAGTCCGGCCCTATCGATGGTCGATACGGCAAAGGTCATCGATGGAAGGCTTACGACCTCTTCTCCCCCCTGTCCCGGGATACTCGACAAATATGCACGATATGCGGTCTTCTTAAACAGTGACCAGCAGATGAGGCTCGGAATTTCCATCCTGAGTATGGCGGCCCCGAGGACCAGAACTTATGTTGTTCAACCTTTTATACCGGATACGTTTATCTCGGTTCCGCATCTTGACATGATCGCCCAGTTGCTGGCATCCCCGTTATTTCCTGAACTTGGTCACGCGCGGGTTGAGCAGACCACGTATTACCCTGCATCCCCCTTTATCGCCGCTATCCATGGAGGGGCAGACCCGGATACTGTGCTCTTTTATGCCAGCCTTGGGCCGGCGGGATGTGCAACACTTTCCTCACCGGAAAAAGAGACCTGCGAGTATTTCAACAGTGAGGGGGGAATCTGTTTTGCCATGCCTCCGGACAAGCCTGTTCAGGTTGTGGTCCGTGATGTAAAGACCGGGCAGATTACTCAGGTGATCAATACAACAACCCCTCCTGCCGGACAGTCAAGAAATATTACAGCACAGTTTATCGTACCAGGTGATATTGAATCTCCCAAGGTTGCCTGGACCTCATGGAGCAAGAACGCCCAGAATATCCTTGACACAAATAAAGAGATTATCATCGTCTTCTCGGAGCCTGTAAGATTGGCGGATGACGACCCAAGCAGCGGGACGGGGCCTGTATACCTTCTTGAAGATGCAGCGGCCTCTCCCATGGAGATCAAGGGGAGAGCGACCCTTTACAACAACAACCGTATGCTGCTATTCAGTCCTGAACGGGCCATTCCCTTGGGAAAGACATTTTTCGTGATGATGGGGATGGATGGCGTTTCTGACAACGAGGGGGTGCAGGACCTGGCAGGGAATTTTTACAGGAATCCTGCGACAGGACCGCTTAAATTCACCACCTTTCAACCCTCTGTCATCTTGCCTACCCTGGATCATAATTTTGATATCGATAAACTGGAGTCAGACCTCGGTGTGGCCCCGGGGAGTGTAAACACCGCAGCGTTGAGGGACCTTGATTTTTCAACCACAACCCCCTGGGAGAGTACCGATGGAAAGTGGCATACCGAGCTGACAGCCATCGGGGAGCGGATGAGGCAATACGGATGGTATCAGGTCCTGACGATGGATCTATCCGATACGTTGAATCCACGAGTCCTCAGGGGTTATCCGGGGGCGACCCAGTCCCCTTACGGTTTTACCTTCTTGAATGACTATTTCCTTGAGACGAGGGCGGATCTCTTGGCAGGGACCAACCTGATGACATGGGCCGGACGGGAGATGCACTACCTCGAAGAGGACCCCCAGATACGCCTCTGTATAGACCCGGGCAATGCAGATGACAGGACACGATTTGCGGCGTGGCAGACGCGGTATAACCTGAGCCCTGTGACCCTCAAGGTTAAGAGGGGAGGCTGCGGGGACCTCGCCCTTATCACTGCATTCAATCAGTATTACAGCACCTTCAGGATGTTTGATGTGACGGGCTCCTTCCTGGCATCCCCGCTGGATATCCAGTGGATAGGATACCGTTTGCTCTCCGATAACGGTCTTATGTTTGGGTTCCCCCGAAAGAACTGGGCCCCTGGGGGATCCGGTTATGCAAAGGGGATAGCGATCCTTCCGGATATAGACATGCCCCATGACCGGAAGGGGATGGCGCCGAGTGTGGAGCTCCACAAGGGGACAAGCGGGGCATACGTCGCAGTGACGGGTATAGGCCTTGAGCTTGTCGATACCGGCCTTAATATTCCCGAAATTCTTGATTCTGAAAGAGGTCCCGGGGACTGGTATGATCCGGCAACCGGCTTGCCCAACTGGCCAAAGTTTGAGAACCTTGGACTATTCTCAGGCCCTTACTACAATGATGTAGAGGTGGTCGGGGCTGATAAGACCCCACCGGAGATATCCATAACAGCTCCTGAAGAGGCATTGCCCGGCAGCCAGGTTATCGTGAGGGTCAACGCTGCAGACGAGACGGCTGTCTCCTCGGTGACCTTTTATCTGGATGATGCAGAGAATGATATCTCGGTAATGTTGATCAACAGCGCCGAGCCTTTTGTGGTTGCTGATCCGCCGTATCAGCGGGTTATCAATATTCCGTGGACAGTGACATCTCTTCCGGTGATTCATATCCGTGTGGCAGCGAGGGATATCAGTGGAAACTCCACGGAATCCGAGGTTGCTATCCCGATTCTGAAATATCCTGACACGGTAAAACCCTCTGTATCCATCACGGTACCCCGGGAGATTATGCCGGGGAGGTTTATCAGCCTTTCTGCAAATGCGGCGGACAATGTTGCCGTCAAACAAGTCAATTTCTATGCGCCTGACAGGACACTGATCGTTTCGGATAATGCGAAACCCTTTGAGGCCAGATATTTTATCCCTGCCGGGAGTCCGGCGGGTTCTGTTATGACCTTCTCTGCCGAGGCGGTGGATACAAGTGGCAACACGGAAATGGCAAGCGCGGACCTGTTGATAGGAACGAATCCGGATCGAACCCATCCATCTGTTAAGCTGTCCGGACCGCCTGTTGTTGTCTCCGGCCGAAAGCTCTATCTCTCGGCAGATGCCTCTGACAATGTTGGGATCTCATCTGTCATATTCTCTGTAGATGGCGCTGTGATAAATACCGATGACGAGGCTCCTTATCAGGCAGAATACCCTGTACCGCCGAATACGACGTCCGGCACTATGCTTCGTATTGAGGCCAGGGCGATTGATTTTACCAGTCTCGATACAGTCGATTCCGGGACCGTCGGGGTGGTTAACCCGCCTCTGCCGGGCCATGGGTTGATGGTCGGTGAACCGAGGATCGTAGTTGTTGCAGCGGACACGACAGACGGCTCAGGGGTGAAAACTCTCGAAGTGTTCCGTTCGGACCTGTCCGGGGTGAATAACGGGATTGTCCAATTGCCCCTGATAGCCAAAAGGGTGGCAGTCTCTGAGGGCCTCATCGAGTATGACGGAAACGGTGATGGGATAGACGAGCCCCATGACATTGCTTTTATCACCGGCTCTACGGATCAAAATACCGGGATGGCTGTCGTGGAGATACCCCGTGAGATTGCAACAATATCGGGCAGCGGGTTATCTATTTATGGCATATATGCTATGCCGATGAGGACGGTCACCCGGCATGTGGAGATTGACAATAAGTCAAAGACCGCCTATGTCAGCGCCGAATGGCCTGACAGCAGTGGCGCTATTATTGGTGGTATTCTCGTCATCGATGTCACTAATCCCTTTGGTCCGTATCAGGACCGTGATGGAGATAAATGGGACGACAGAATTATCGGCAAGATACCGGTCACCTCGGATTTGCTCCTATGGGCCGGCGTATGGGGATTCAGGCTGGATACAAAGAGGAAGCTTATCTATGCCGCAATTGGTGGAATGACGAGTAGCAACAAATCCGCCGGGCTTGCTGTCATCAAGATGTGCGACTGCCCTGAACTGACTGCGGATATCAAACTCCTCTCCGGCTCCATCGAGCGTCAGTACAGGTCAGGGGCTACGGATTCCAAAGACTTCGTTTCCACCGACGGCGAGCAGGATATCATCCTGGTCACCCCTCCCCCGGCGGATGATCCGCTGGCAATGGGGACGGTCTGTGCCAATCTTGATGTGAGGACAACTCCCGGGGTTACTATCAATTATTCTTTGACGGAATCCCCTTTCTCCGGAAATCCCGGGGATGCCATGCTTGATATGAGTTCAGGAAGTACCGGTCTCTTGATCCTGTCCAATCCGAGCATCTGCATGAACCTGACCCCGCGAACAGATCTTCCCGCGGGGAGTTACCTCAATATCGAGCTGACAGACAGTCTCGGTGTTGTGATCAAGAGGCTTCAGGTTGTCCTTGTCCCCGTGAGGATTGTTGCCGGAGATGTGAAGATAAAAACGGATGTGGACAGCATCAACAGGAATGTCTGCAGCTCTGACGATTATCTCGAGTTTGCCATCTCGAGGGATGCGGAGGTGACGATCAGGATTGACGGTTCCGTTGTGATGCAGGATATCGGCGGACAGCGGAAGCCATTTCAAGATATCAATCTTCCGGCTGGTAGAAACCAGATTCTTATCACAAAGGATATGGTCCCTGAACCAGGGGAGCATGATTTTGAGATTACGGCCATTTTCAGCAGAAATCCGGGGATAAAAGTAACGAAGACGGGCCAGATCCTTCATGAGGTCACGATCAGGGAATTCCTGCCGGTAGGACATACCATCGTCGGCGGGATTGATCTCTACAATGGACACGTGGTAGCCCAGCGTGAAGATATCAGCATTCCGGGGATTGGACATCCTCTCCAGTTTATAAGGTCCTATGGATCCGTAGGGAATGATGCCTCAGGCCCGATGGGGGCAGGGTGGACGCATAACTACCTTTCGAGGCTTGTTACCGATGGATGCGGGGTTGTGAACCTCATCGGCGGCGAAGGATCCGGGATGAAATTCTCCACCCCTGTTTTTGACAGGGACCCGCTGGGGAGGCCCATTATGAGGTATAAACCCCTGCAGGGTTATCATGGAGAGCTGATCTATAATGTCGTGGACGATTCGTATGAATTTTATACCAAGGCGAGGACGCATTACCATTATCAGGGATTCACGCCCCCCTTCGGAAGTCTCTCGGGTAAAGACTACAGGCTCGGGTTTATCGAGGACACCTATCAGAACAGATTGAACTTTACCTACTCTCCCCTGAGTCCCTACTACCTCGAACAGGTGACAGACTTCGCAGGACGGGGATTAAAGTTCTATTATGCCAGTTCCACAACGACCCCAACCGGCACGATCCACTTCGGGAGCATCCCCGAAAATCGGCTGATTAAAGTCGAGGTTGTAGATCCTTCAGGACCTCTCGGACTCGTCATTGATTATGACTATGACCGGTATGGCAATCTGATCTCCGTCACCCGTGAGGATATGGTGGAACAGTATGACTATACGACCGGAGATGCACGGGACAGGCACAATCTGAAGACGATCACCGATCCGGTGTCGAATGTGACGGAATACGTTTATTATGCTAATCAGGACATCTTCCCTGGTGAGGACTCGACGAAACTCTACCTCCCGCTGAAGTACGAACTTGTAAAACAACTGATCAAGGGGGCAGGCACTCCTGATGCCTCTATCGCCGGTTTTACCTACGATTACTCAAACCACCAGACAGAGGTTGTCACAACAATCGAAGATCCGAAAACCGGTCGGACCACCCATCACCTGAGCCCCTTGGGGAATGTCAAAAAGGTCGTCGATGCGATGGACTATACCACGGAGACCTGCTGGGCCTATGAGATCTGCTGGAGCGGGGACTCTGTAATCCAGGATGTCTATGTCAAGTCGGAGAAGGAACCGAACGGGAGGGAGACACGGTTCTTCTATGACGGGAATGCCAATCTCATCCGGGAAGAGATCCATTTCTCAGGCATGACTGCAGGCTATGAACCGGTTCTGGACAGGAATGGACGTCCGGTCAGCACGGTCGTCACCCGGTCGACCTACGATCCTGTTTTTGGCAAACTGACCCAGAAGATTGATCCCGAAGGGACGGTGACGGATTATGAGATAGATCCGGCCAATGGCGCGATCAAGTCTGTCACAACATATCCTGCTCCAGGTCAGACTTCAAAGACCCTCTATGCCTATTACCCCAATGGTCTTTTAAAGAGCATGACAGATCCAAAGAACAACACCGCAAACTATGATTACGATGCCTACGGAAATCTGAAGAAGGTCAGGGACGCGGCAGGAAACGAGGCGACAGTCAGCTATGATATCCTCGGCCGCCTGAGGGGAACGAGTGACACCATGGGGAGATCCTCAACTATAGATTACGATGGCTTCTGGAAGGACATCTCATCAGCGACCCGTCATTCTGGGGCCTCTTCATCAGATGATACGGTCGTCTCTATCGACTACTATCCGGACCGCACGAAGAAGTCCCAGACAGATAGTCTCGGACACCAGACCGAGTTCTACTATGACGCGTTAGTACGTCTCAGCAGACAGGTGGAACACCTTGCCGATGCAGATGGAAATGCCGTGACCTATGAGACGACCTATACCTACGATCTCGCCAATAACACTATTACGGTGAAAGACCCACGGAATGTGGAGACCACCTCACAATATGACCTGCTCGATCGCCTCTCGGATGTCTATCTCAGTGGACCTTTTGGTTCGACAGTCCATCTCAACCATTACGACTATGACCGAGTGGGGAATAAGTTCTCAGAGACATCGATCACCGGCGGGGTCACAGCCTATACCTCCGACGGCCTTTACAGAGTCATCAGAACGACCCTTCCTGTATCTTCAGGCTCCGGCACTCCCTATACAATGGAGGTGGGATACGACCTTACCGGGAACAGGCTCTGGGAGACCGATGCGAACGGGAAGAAGTATCAATATGAGTACGACGGTGTCTACAGACTGATAAAGAAGACAGACCCGCTCGGAAAAGAGATACGCTATGTCTATGATGCGAATGGGAATATCGAGACCGAGACACATCCTACGACCGGCCTTGTGATCAGCTCTACCTTCGATCTGGTTAACAGGATAATGACTCAGACCAAGACATTCACCGATCCCTTGACAGCCAGTACCGCCGCCTATACAACGACATTTGCCTATGACGATAGCCGGCACATACGGGTCACGACAGACCCGGAGGGGAAAAAGAAGGAGGAGGTCTATGACGGCCTGGATCACCTGATCTCTGTAACCCGTGATCCGGGTGGATTGAACATCTCTTCGCTTTTTGAGTACAACGGGAATGGAAACCTGAAGAAGGCTACGGATCCTGAAGGGAGAGCTGTTTCACATACATTTGATGGTTTAGGGCGCAAGATCAGAAGCATCTATAACCCGCAGGGCTTTGAAGAGAAGTTTTATTTCGACGGGGCGGGGAACCTGATTAAAGATATAGACAGGCGTGGAATTGTGCTGGAATACGGGTATGACAACCTGAACAGGCGTCTGAATCTCAAACTTCATGAAACCCTGACCGGGGGAGGCAGTATCGTCACACTGAAAGAGTTTGTCTATGAGGATATTACCCCGGATGGCCCCAAGATGACTGAAGTTGATCCCTATGGTAACAGAATTATCCAAACCTATGATCTCATGGGAAGGGAGATCAGGATTACTGAGCCAGTCCCCTTCGGACGGAACATAACCTACGAATATGACGGAATCAACACGACTGCATCCATCGACCAGAAGAATAACAGGACAGAGTTCCGGTATGACGACCTGAACAGGCTGACCCAGGTGGTGGATCCATACGGCAACATTACAGAGACGACCTATCTCGACAACCTTAATCAGCGTATCCTTACAGACAAGAAGGGTGTCCCGGAGAAATACCAGTATGATCCGCTTATGCGGCTCCGCCAATCTTTCCGCTCCCTTTCTTCGAATAACAGCTTTGATATCATTGCGGAGACGAATCTGTTCAGGGGGGACAACGCCCTAGTAGCCACGACAGATGCGGTGGGGAATGTAACCCGCTATGAATATGATGCCGCAGGACGGCTCGTTGAGGAGATCCATGGATACGGAACGGCCGATCAGGCCGCTACCCTGTATACCCATGATAAGGTTGACCGCATCAAAACGGTGAAGGATGCGAGGGGCCATGGCGGGGCATTTGATATGTCTTATGAATACGATGATACAAACAGTAAGGTCATTTCTGTGGATGCAGATGGCAATACAACGGTCGTCACCTATGACGGTGAGAGGAATATGATCTCGAAGAAAGAGCCGAATGGCGGGATATGGAGTTACGCTTATGACGAGACAGGGGAACTGCTTACGGTTACAGATCCCCTCAATGGTCTGACAACGTATGCTTATGATGTCAACCGGAATATGGTGGAACAGGTGGATGCAGGCGGCGGGCGCACCACCTTTGCCTATGATTCCCTGTACAGACTGATAGATGTTTATCAGGAGGGAGACGGCGGTTCAACGATGCACACGCGCTATGGCTATGATGAAACGGGTAATCTGAGCCTTTCCGAGGATAACAAGGGGCAGAGGATTGATCTCGGCTATGACCATCTGAATCGCCTGGTGAGCAAATCATACTCCAATCATGCGGATCCAATTTTTCCCTATCCGCTCTCCATTGATTACGGATACGACGCCAACAACAACCTCCTGACTGTGAGGGAGACCAAACGCTTTGGACCGGGTGATGACCGGGTAGAGGCTATGGTCAGTGTCTATGACAATCTCAACCGGTTGTTAAGCAGAAATAATCCGGACGGCAAAGTGATTTCTTATGCCTACTATGACAATGGAAACCGGAGGTCGCTGACAGATCCGGAAGGGGTTATGACATCCTATAGCTATGACCCGCTGAATCGTCTGAGGACGGTAATAAATAATGACGGACAGACGGCCTACACTTTCTATCAGGACGGTCTTCTGAATACGATTGCCTATCCCAATCAGACCGGCGCCGAGATTGAATATGGCCGTTCAAGCCGGGCGACGCGGATCAAATATACGAGACGCTTGCCAGGTCCTGACGGACTGACAGGTACGACGGATGATATCAGCGTACAGACCTCCAGCCGGGAATATGGCTATGATGCCAATGGCAACATCCTTGCGGAGAACCTCTACGGGGCTAATCCGGCTGGATCCCCTGAGACAACCCGTTACTCTTATGATGATGTAGACAGGATGACCCGCGTCCAGTATCCCTCAGGTGCATCAATAGATTATACCTACGATGCGGTTGGAAACAGGATTTCAGAGAATGGTGTGGACCCGTTGGACGGTGTTTCCCCCATCCAGAGGAGCTATACTTATAATGCCTTTAACCAGCTCGTAACGGTTGCGGATGTCATAAACCCGGGCAAAAATATCGCGTTTGAATACGATCTGAACGGCAACCTCACACGGAGAACAACTGCCGGAATATCCATAGATTACACCTATGACATCCGGGATCAGCTTGCCAGGGTGGCGGACTCTTCTACCGGGACTCTATCTGTCTACGACTATGACTATAACCGGATGAGGGTAAAAAAGATGGCCGGCGGCTCTGAGACGCGGTACCTCTACGATGGCTCCTCCCTGATCATGGAATATGAGGGAGCGCTAGGCAATGCGGCGCTGGTGAGGTACAACTACGGTATGGGAATACGAGGGGACGGTCTTCTTTCGCTTAATGACCTGATGGCCGGTTCTTCAAACCCGATGCAAATTCAATACTATGCCTCGGATATCCTCGGGAGTGTAACCAATACCACGGATGGAAACGGCGATCTCCATGCCTCTTACAGATACGATGCCTGGGGGAATATAATCAGCTCCACAGGCGCCTCTGTAAACAGCAAGACCTTCACCGGCCATTACCTCGACAGGGAAACGGGTTTGTACTACTTCGGCGCCAGATACTATGACCCGACCCTCGGCAGGTTCATCTCACAGGACCCGCTGATGGGGAGCCCGAATGCGCCTCAGAGCCTTCACCGCTATCTGTATGCCAATGACAATCCGGTACGGTTTACAGATCTTGAAGGTTACTATAGTTACGACCAGTTCAAGGATGATGTGGAGAATATCAAAAAGACTGCTAAGGATATGAAAAAGGATATGGATAAGTTATCCAAGGCAATGGGTAAGGCCTACATGAAGAGAAAGGCGGACATAGCCTTTATGGCGCTGAAGTTCCTGATGTCTCCGGATATGCGGGAGCAGGTGGAGGCCTCGGAACTTAACAGGGGTCACGCCGTGCTAGGCAGGGATGTTATGGCCACCCTCAAGGGGGTTGATATCAAAAAGGTCGTTAAAGAGGGAGCAAAGGACCTGATTACCCTGAAGGCGCCGAGGGAGTTTATAAAGTCCATCTGGACGGCAAATCCGGACTATGACCAGGTAGCGGAGAAACTCTTAGACACTATAGACACGGTAGTGATGGTGCATACCCTGGCGACGGTCAGTAAGGCGGTGCTTACAGCGTCGTTCAAAACGGTGGCAAAGGTTGCCAACCTCAGGGCGACGTCCCGTACCGTTGTGAGTGAAAGTGCTGCGTTAGGTAGAGCTACAAGAGTAAGCGCAGCGCGAGATATCTTGATAAAAGAAATGAAAGAAGTAAAGGAATATTTTGGAAGAGTGGAGAAAAATCGCTTTCAATTTAATGTATCTGATAAATCAGGAATGCTAAAAGCAGCATCGGCGATAAGAGCAGAAGAATTTGCTCGCAGTGGAAGGTCAATTACTCCCACAATGATAGCAGAAGAATCTTTAGTAATAAGGAAGGAAAGTGTTCTTCGAACTTTGGATATAATAGCTACTCCTGAAGCTAAGATGACAGCTGACCTAATAAGGAGTGGTGACGTTGATTTTAAACTTACTGTATTGAAAAGCGAGGATCTGGGATACAACCCTTTCGGTTCGAGAGATATTTACGTGAACCCCGATCTTATTGGATATGGCAACCTCGAAAGAGCAGCAGCTGTTGCAGGCCACGAGGCCTGGCATGTTCAGCAGCAATTTACCCTGAAGACCTTATCATCCCAATCTTATAGACAAGTTCACGAGATTGAAGCAATTATATTCGAAAGTCGAATATTTCCAGGCTCTGTGGGAAAAGATGTGGGTATCAAGGGACGTTTCCCTAATGTGCAAGATATCGAGAGCTTTGTTAGGAAGGCATATAAGGGCGTTCCAAAATAACCTGAATGTATAGTAAAAAAAAGGACAGATTTATTTTACTGCAGGACGATTTGAACATGCGAACTCGCAAATCTTACATTGTAATATTTCTGTTGACTCTTATGAGCCTTGCAACCAGGCTTGTTCCTGCTGATGCCGCCGAGGCCCGCTTTCTGGGCAGTGAGGAGATTATCCTCTATGGTGTGGGGCTGAAGGTGGAGCCGGCGCAGCAGGTGGTGCCGAAGGATATGGCCACGATCGTCAGCACTTATATGCAGGTGCCGACGCTGCCGCCGAGGGATGCGGATGTTAGATTATTGAACTATGCTTAGATGAATTTATGAAAGGTTACTTTACGGAAATGGTCGTTGAAACAGACTTGAAATTGCTCAAAGATGCCTTTGCGGCCAAGGATGTTGAAGCCGATGCCGAGGCGCTCGGAGAATCCGATAGGGGCTGTAATTTCTCATTCACCTATTTCAATGAGAAGATCATGAAGATAAACGGGATAAGACAATGGTTATGGGGTAGTTATGAAGCTACTGGTTTTAAGACTTCAATGCCCTCAATATCATCGAAATCATCGTCATGTGTTGCGATGATAGAAATATTGTGCCGTTTGATGAGTGCAATATTGATAGCATCATTGGGGAGAAGGTTGTGAAGTTTTATTGCATTACAAGAAGCTTTTACAATGGAACTGCTAATTGGAAGGTTCTTGAAAATCGTAAACAATGCCTCAGGTTTTTGAAAATCAACATCGCTAATTACTTCCCGGTGTTGTTTAAGATATTCAAGTACCTTTTTAGGAGCAATCTTCTTATGCTTGATAATCCAGAAGCGAAGGTAAATAAACAAGGTTTCAGCAATGATGATGGGAGAAACGTATGCTTTTAGCTCATTGTTTTCGATACGTTTCAAGAAATTCCTGCAGGATGAACTATAGAGTTCATCGTCCAGCAGATGATAAATCAAGATATTTGAATCAACAAAGATGGAGCTTCCAGGTGGGGCATCTTCAAGAGATCTATTCCCCATATTTAATCTGGTCAATGACATCCTCTATTAACTTGTGGTCTTTGATAGAAATGGCAGCAGATGTTTTTTCAACTATACTTCTGACAGCTTTACGTCTGCGGGATTTTATAAGTTTCAGACCAAGTCTTAGAATTTCCTGGATTTCTTCCTTTTTCTTGGGTAATTCTTCGAGAAGATTGTTTGAAACTTTTATACGGATTTCAGGCATTGGTCAATATCCTTTCAAAGGTTATAGGACATTTTCAATCATACATTACAGGAGTAATGGAGTCAACAAGGGAGAAATAGCCGTAGAGTGGGCATTGCCCACCCTACGGCGAGAGCACAGCGTCATAGGACGCAGGCTAAAGCCTGCGGCAACATCAGGTGGAGCCGGCGCATCAGATGGTGCCGAAGGATATTTTCCTGTGTTCCTGTGTTTCGGGATTTCATCCCGAAACCCGTCCCGGAATCGGATGTCTTTCGGGAGGGACTCCCGAAAGACAAAAGCTTGGAGGTTTAGAACGTTGCTTGAAGTAGGATGATTTGAACATGCGAGCCCGTAGATCTTTTCCTGTGTTTCGGGATTCCATCCCGAAACCAGTCCAAAAATTGATTGTAACGAAAGATGATGTATGGAGTAGGATGTCTTTCGGGAAGGATTCCCGAAAGACAGGAAAATAAAGGTTACCTTACGGAAATGGTCGTTGAAACAGACTTGAAATTGCTCAAAGATGCCTTTGCGGCCAGGAAGGTAGTTACGATAGATTTAGTTATACTATCTTGTTTAACTCAATCGTACCCTTAGGGAATTTTATGATGAGCTCGAAATATCTAAGAAAATTTAATCCAAGCAATCCTTCTATTCCACTTCCATCTATAGATTCTATCAGTAGGTCTATTGTAATAACCCTGTGGTCGGGATTAAATCTGGTCTTAGACACTAAAGAGGACTCCTGTGTCTTCCGGGAGTTTTCCGGTGTAGTGAATGCACAAGTTGCCCTTAACTCGGCGAATGGCCAGATGAATTTCGTCTCGGTCTTTACTATGGGCTATTACCCTTCCTTTAGTGAGAGATGTACTGTTGTCAACATCATAATCATCAATAAGAAGCCATTGATTAGGATATTTTGTCTTCATCTGAGCTTTTGTAATGATATTTCTTTTTCTCATAACTCATATCTCCTTTTAAAATGGCTAAAGGTGTCATCCTTATTCATGATTTTCTCCTTTTTGATGCAACGATATTTACGTAATCAAAGATACTCTTACTCGGGTTATGAGTCAAGGGTTAAGGGACGAGTTTCGTTGGAATGACGGAGTGGAGTGATATTCTCAGATGGATTCGCGGATTTCGGATTTCCGGGGACACCATACTTAATTTTATGACGAAGTGAAAGATAAGTATGGTTCTCGGATTTGGGCGAATTTGCCGGATTTCTGGTTTCAGAGAACGGCAGGATTCGGCAGGTAAAGAGTAAGGAGCTTTAAATGAGGTTCAAATATTCTTTAGCAGTTAAAACTTTAAAGGGCAAATTAGGATGGTTGCTCAAGAAGTGTCTGTTCTCGGTGACTAATGCCTCAGCCCCTACCCACTCGGTGTATGCTGCAATTAAGGCATCGGCCTCTTTGAACCCTTTTGTTTCATATTTTGCGCCTAGTTCAAAAGGAATGAGGAAGTCTTCATCAATAGAGGTAAAGATATTAATGAATTTAACAAAATTATGGAATTCCTTCGGTGTTAAGTTTGCCCTTACTTCCTCAACTATTGTTCGACATATACAAATAGAATGTAGAGAGAAATTATCTATAAGAAGTTTTAAAAGAGATTCACAGCTTTCTTTTCTGAAAAATCCTAAAGCAAAAATATACTCATTGGCATCAAGAACGAGCCGCAAGTTTTTTCTCCCAGAGCCTTTTCCTGGTCTTACGCAGATGTTTGATTACTTCTTCTTCACTCATCCCTGCGAAAGGAGAGGGTCTTTTAGATATGCTTTCACGCAACTCATTCCACAGTTTTGTGGCTTCCGCCTTTTTATTTTTCATGATTTATCACCTCGTAATCAAATTTACGATGAAAATGATTCGTTGTCAATAGGTTATACCTGGATTTATAGTGGGGGGCATGGGGACACTTCCCATATTTAGGGGGAAGAAGGCACTGACATGAAGCGTTATTTATCATACATCGCCATAATATGCCTGGTTTCCACGGGCCTTGCGGTCAGGCTTTCTCCTGCCTACGCCGCCGAAGGCCGTTTCCTCGGCAGTGAGGAGATTATCCTCTATGGTGTGGGGCTGAAGGTGGATCCGGCGCATCAGGTGGTGCCGAAGGATATGGCCACTATCGTCAGCACTTATATGCAGGCGCCGACGCTGCCGCCGAGGGATGCGGATGTTTTTCCTGTGTTTCGGGATTCCATCCCGAAACCCGTCCCGGAATCGGATATCTTTCGGGAGGGACTCCCGAAAGACAAAAAACCATATAGCTTGGGTAGCGTGGTTTTCCTGTGTTTCGGGATTCCTGTGTTTCGGGATTCCATCCCGAAACCAGTCCAAAATTGATTGTAACGAAAGATGATGTATGAAGTAGGATGTCTTTCGGGAAGGATTCCCGAAAGACAGGGAAGACAGGGAAGGAGGATGTCATTCGGGAGGGACTCCCGAATGACAAGGGGTACAAGATGAAATGGAGAAACCATTATATAGATGGGCATATACACTTTGTGACAGGCTCTGTGGGGGGATATATCCCCTTATTTGAAGTCGAAGAATTAACGAGGGAATTTATAACTGTTATCAATAGAATTAAAGATGACTATCAAATGAAATTTGTTGCCTATGTGATAATGCCGGAACATTACCATTTCTTGATTTATCATCCTGAAGGGGAAAAGGTAAAATCGTTTTTGCGAACGTTATTGGCAAAAAGTTCGAGTGTACTGCTGGAAAAGATAAAGGGCTATGACAAAGGAAGGCAATTTAACTGGCAATATGCACGGAACAACTTACCAAAAAGTATCAAAAGGAATTATATCCTTACAACATTCAGAAATAGGGCCAATGGGAATGCTGAGTATAGCTTATGGAAGGAGCAGTGCAGGGTTTTGCCAATAAATAAAGATGATAAATTGATGGTAAAAATCGACTATATTCATAATAACCCTGTGAGACGGAAGGTAGTTAATACACCGGATTTATATGAATGGAGTAGCTACCACTATTGGGAGAATGGGAAGGTTGTAGAGATAGGAATAGATGGTTCCTGTGTTTCGGGATTCCATCCCGAAACAAGGGGATTCCATCTCGAAACCAGTCCAAAGAAGTAGGATGTCTTTCGGGAAGGATTCCCGAAAGACAGGGAAAAGACAGGGAAAGGCAGGAAGATATGGGGTCAGTGATGCTATTTAAATCAGATCTTCTGAAAAGTTACCTTGCAGACACGGTCGTTAAAGCAGACATGGAATTGTTCAAAGATGCCTTTGCGGCCAAGGATGTTGAAGCCGACGCCGAGGCGCTCGGAGAATCCGATAGGGGGCTGTAATTTCTCATTCACCTATTTTAATGAGAAGATCATGAAGATAAACGGGATAAGACAATGGTTATGGGGTAGTTATGAAGCTACTGGTTTTAAGACTTCAATGCCCTCAATATCATCGAAA
>JACRGZ010000146.1 GCA_016234155.1 Nitrospirota bacterium
ATTACAAATTATCCGAAGAAAACCTCAAACACTTAAACATTTCCCATTTTTTGTTTAGTGTTATTCATTATCATTAAGTTATTCAATATGCTGAGTAGTAACCTTTTTTTAGACGGGGTAGACCTGAGCAGTTACTAAATTCTTATATGGACAGACTTATCGTCAAAGACATAGAATTCATCGGCCACTGCGGTGTTACGGAAGAAGAAAGGTCAGTTGGGCAGAGGATATCTGCAGACATAGAAGTGACCGTAGATATCTCAAGGGCAGTAATCTCTGACCGCTTGCAGGACTCAGTAGATTATGTAGATATATGCAATAAGGTGGTCTCTATCGGGAGTAAGGAAAAGTGTAACCTGTTAGAGACGCTGGCTGATAGGATCGCAAAAGAAATAGTGAAAAGTTATAATATCGCAGAGGTGTTGATACGGCTAAGGAAGTGTTCAGTACGGGTAGATGCTATAAAAGGGTATTTTGAGGTAGAAGTGATCAGAAAACGGTCGAAGGATAACCGGTTAAATCCTTCCCACTGATCCAACCCCCCTTAGAGTCAGGAGCACACTGAATTGCGCCTCCTCAGGTCTGTATCTGTAAGAAAAGGTTATGCCCCAGCACTGCGATCCATACTTAACGGTATAGTTTGTTTCTCTCATCCTGTGATCCCTGTTGTCATACCAGAGTCCCACAGAGGTATCTATTTCATGTAAACGTATGCCTGCAGATGCTGTAAGGAATTCTATTGAAGGTGTCTTAGTAGAATATCTCTGCCCGATGGTCAAATGACCGTTATCCCTCAGGAATTTTAAATCGGTGCCGGCGGAGACTATAGCCTTATTCTTATGACTATAGACGGTATCAGTATCTATAGAAACTGTATCAAATAACCGGACGACAGCCTCCACTCTCAGATCAGAAAGCCTCTCATCAGGAGACTGTGAATCATCAGGATTCATGTTGTAGAATTGCGTAAGTCTCAGGTAAAGAGGCTCATATCTTCTGTCATCCTGTATAGAGACAATCCTGTTTATCAGTGAAAATGAGATGATATTCTTATCCTTGAGATAATCCACCCTTGTCCCCCCTTTATTAAAGGGGGGGAACAGACGATCAGCGTATAACAACAACGGGACATCGGGGACATCGGCAACTTTCCCTTCTGCATATTCATACGCCATAGAAGGCTCTGCAAAGTGTAATATGTAACCCTGTCCTGCAGTAAAAGACCTGTAAAACTTTGTAGACAAAGTGGCCGCGATACGATACAGGTCTGAGTGAACCGGGTTTGTATCTCCGTCAATATAGTAGAATGTCTGTTCCGTGCTGAATTTCGGAATAAATACAATGCCTTTGCCTGATAAGCGGGCAGAGATCTCCGGTGCAAAATGAAGCCGTGTAAGAGTTGTATTAACCTCCTCCCATCTTGAGGCAGATGACGCAAGGTTCCAGTAGATTGGAAGGGCGCCCATTCTGCTGTCCATCACCCTGAGACCTGCCTCGGGCAGCCTCTGGAATATACCCTCACTCTCTCCTGTGAGGTTCTGGGTATACTGTGCCCATAGATGCATGGAGAGGGCGTCCGACCTCCTGTTTACATAGAGGTCTGAGTCCTGGGTCCTCTGCAGCCGCTCCCCTATATCCTCGCTTATATCCTTGTATAATGTCTCGTCATTGAGATAGTTAATCCGCAATTTGGCTGATAAATCATCCGAAATAAGCTGCTTATGATTATACTTGACATTCCACCGGTCCCTTTCCAACTGGGTATCGTTGATATAATAACCGTTGAATTGCCCGCCGGTGTCATCACGGAATACGTAGCGATATTCTAACCCGGAACCCCACCCCTTCTCTCCATAGTAATCAGCATATATTGTTGCATCCTGACTCTCCGAGATTGCCCAGAAGAAGGCATTGTTTATCTTTACCCCCTCCCCTGTATTGTAACCTATCCGGGGTATCAATAACCCTGTCTGCCTCTCCTGGATGATAGGAAGGGCTATATATGGGAGGTAGAGGACCGGCAGATTCCATACTGTGAAAGTGACGTTCTGTGCGGTAAAGATATGATTCATGTGGATGTTTATATTCCTGCCCTTAAACTTCCAGCACGGTTGATCTCCATCACAGGTAGTAAAGGCTGCCCTCTTTATCCTGTACCTCTCTTCAGATAAACGTTCTATATCATCCCCCTCAATGTGATAGTTTTCCCCTTTGATAAACATCTTGCCCTGACTAATCCTCGCATAGGATGTACTGATGTTTATAAGAAGGCGGTCAGATGAGAGGAAATTATCTCCATCGGTAAACTCCACATTGTCATAGGCCCTGACATCGCCTGTGTTGTTATCAAGGGTTACGGAAGACGCCTTAAGTTGCCTGTTTCCCTGGGTGATGATTACATTACCTTTGGCAGTGTAGACATTGCCGGTGTATTCGAGGAGATCAGCCTTTATGTTTGTCACAGGGGATTCAGCATGAGAATATCCCGGCACAAATAGGAGGAAAATGATGAGTAGATGGGTGAATGAGTGAATGGGTAAATGGGTAAATGGGTAAACTTTCATCCTGTTCATTTCCTCATATACTCATATACTCATCTACTCATATACCCATTCACTCATCTACTCATTCACCCGTTCACTATATATTAACGCCCTGGCTTCACCCACCACATATAGAGACCCGGTAACAATGATAACATCAGATGATGACGTGATGTCATATGCCACAGACAACGCGTCAGATACCGTATTGGTAACATATGGTTTCACACTATATCCTTTTACTATCTGTCTTAGTTCCTCTACCGGCAACCCTCTCTCCGTATCAGGTCTTGTAATTATAATTTCTGATATGTGTGGTATCAGCTCACCTATCATAGAATGGGCATCTTTGTCTCTCAATACACCAAATATAAGGACTATCTTTCCGGCATCTTCTTTTTTCATGATAATATCCGATATAAACTCCCGCAACGCAATGGAGGCAGCATGGTTGTGCGCACCATCAAGCAGTACAGGTGGTGGACCGGCCAAGGTCTCAAGCCTCCCCGGCCATGAAACTCCTTTCACCCCCTCTTTTATATGACCTTCCGTCACATTGAAACCTGTATTTGCTAAAAGTTCCACAGTAAAGAGGGCAGCGCCGGTATTAAACATCTGGTGCCTTCCAGCAAGGATAGTCTCAAGCGATAACCCCTTCCATATGAGGCCGTTATAGTTAAACCTGCTGTAATGTCGTGTTAATTCAACCGGGTCAGTATGGAAATCTCTCCCATACACATATGCCGGTGTACCGTTATCTCCGGCATAATTTTTTATCAAAGAAAGGATATCCCCTTTTATCTCAGAGGTGACGAGCGGGACACCCCTCTTGATTATTCCGCACTTCTCTTTTGCTATATCTTTCAGCAGCGGGCCTAAATGCTCCGTATGATCATATTCAACATTAGTTATGACAGAGACAAGGGGTTTTATTATGTTTGTGGCATCTAATCTACCTCCCATACCAACCTCCATTACTGCAATGTCAACAGACTCTTCTGCAAAGTACAGCAGGGCAAGGGCAGTGGTAAACTCAAAGAAGGTCGGCATAAGAACCTTATCTTCCATGCAATCTCTGATATGCCTTACGAGGCAGGAGACCCTCTCCTCAGATACAGGGACATTATTAATCCTTATCCTCTCCGTAAACTCTATCAGGTGGGGGGAGGTATAAAGACCCACCTTATAGCCGGCCTTGTTCAATATGGAAGATATAATCGCGGCAGTGGAACCCTTTCCATTGGTACCCCCGATATGTACAGTCCTTATCTGATCCTGGGGATTGTCCATGATCGCGCATAACTCTTTGATGTTAGAGAGTCCTAATTTTATGCCGAACTGCTGGAGGGAGTATAGATAAGATAGTTCGTCCTGATATGGCATGGATTCTATCCAACCCCCTCATTCCCCAACAAGATAGGGTCAAGGGTCAGGGGTCAAGGGGGATGGACATGACCCATGACCCTTTTAGGGGGGTAAGGGGGTTATTTTCATGCAAAAAACTTTATTATCTTTGTAAGTGTCTCTTTAAGCCTTTTTCTCTCCACAATCATGTCAATCATACCATGTTCAAGGAGGAATTCCGCCCTCTGAAAACCCTCCGGAAGCTGCTGTTTTATAGTCTGCTCCACAACCCTCGGACCTGCAAAACCGATAAGGGCCTTGGGTTCGGCAATTATGATGTCACCAAGCATGGCAAGGCTTGCGGTAACACCTCCAAATGTAGGGTCAGTCAATATAGATATGTACGGGATCCCCCTCTCCGAAAGGTGCGAAATAGCGGCGCTGCTCTTTGCCATCTGCATGAGTGAGAGTATACCCTCCTGCATCCTCGCCCCGCCGGACGCCGACACTATAATCAGTGGATATTTTGTGTTAATAGATGTCTCTGCAGCGCGCAATATTTTTTCTCCAACAACAGACCCCATACTCCCGCCCATAAATTTAAAATTAAAAATGCCAAGGATTACAGGGGAGCCGTTGATCTTGCCCTCCCCATAAACAAAGGCATCGGCATAACCTGTAGACTTCTGATAGTTCTTGAGCCTCTCTTTGTATTTTACAGAATCCTTAAAATCTAAAGGATCAAGCGGATAGATATACCTGTCAATCTCCTTAAAACTCCTCTCATCGGCCATGAGCGCTATCCGCTCTTCTATGGATATGTAGAAGTGATACCTGCACTTGGGGCATACCATGGAGCTCTTCTCTACTTCCTTCCTGTAGATGATCTCCCTGCAGTAGTTGCACTTTATCCAGAGCCCCTCCGGTATCTTTATCTTTTTGTCTTCTCTTTTAAACCAGGCCATTCCTCAAACCTCAAATACATCCCCGTCTTCCAGCAGAATAAGGTTGTCAATCTTCATCTCACATATCTCTTTTCTTATCTCATCAACATAGGGCGGCTTAAGGTGATATGCCAGTATCAACACCCCTTTTTTTATATCTACCTTTTTGAGCTCTTCAACCATAAGCTGGGGGGTCAGGTGCATGGTAATCATTGCCCGTTCCCTGAGCCTGTTCGGATAAGAGACTTCTATCAGTAACGCCTTTAGATCCAGCGTATTATTTGCCGCATCCCATATCTTCTGAGTAGGCCCTGTATCGCCTGAATATAATACAGAGGATCTGCCATCGCCTATTAAAAAACCGACTGCCGGCACTGTATGGTCTACAGGTATCGCATTAATAGTCAGGCCGTTAGTATAAACCGGACTTCCTTCGCGGATAACAGTATAGTGAATAGCAGGATGCTGAGGCGTGGGAAGTACAGAGAAGTCAGGCCATATAGAGCCATTAAATATGTAACGTCTTAGGGACCCTATACTCTCCTCTGTGCCGAAGACCTCCAACCCTTTATCCACTTCCTCCATCAACTGTTCAGCTATAAATGGCAGGGCCTTTATATGGTCAAGATGAACATGGCTTATTGCTACGTACCGTATCTTGGAAAACTCACCTACACCTTCAAGAGAACTGATATTCCCGGCATCTATAAGGAGAAAGTCATTTATCAAAAAGGCAACACTCTTATAACCGAGGAATTCAGCCCCATAACAACCCAATACCCTAAGTTTCATCTGAAAATAACCTTTCAAATCCCCCCTTACCCCATAATCCCCCTAAATCCCCCTTTAAAAAAGGGGGACTTATCCCCCCTTTTCTAAAGGGGGGGTGGGGGGATTATCAGCGCCCTCTTAAGTGATCTGATAAATCCATCAACCTTAGATTGAAGACGGCGGTTTCTGCTGTTCTCTTCTATTAGCCTGACAAGCGCACTCCCTACTATCACCCCGTCGGCCCATTGGGCGATCTTTCTTGCCTCACCCTCATTTGTTATACCGAAACCCACGGCTACAGGGAGATCAGTGCATTGCCGTATCTCCGGAATCTTCCCCTTTATTTCCAGGAGATTAGAAAGCCGAGCCCCTGTGATCCCTGTCATAGAGACATAATATATAAACCCAGTGGAGGCTGCGGCTACCCTTTTTATCCTCTCCTCTGTGCTGGTTGGCGCCAGCAGAAATATCGTATCAAGCCCCGCCTTCCTCGAATACTTGGTAAATTCTAATGCCTCTTCAGGCGGCAGGTCAGGAATTATAATACCATCTATACCGGATGCTGCGGCATCAGACGGAAACCTCGCTATTCCGTACTGGAGGATAATATTATAGTAGGTCATTATTATTATAGGGATGGAGACCTTTTTCCTGAGCTTTTTAACAAAGGCCATTACTTTTTTGAGTGTAGTCCCGGATTTAAGAGAGCGTTCTGACGCCCTTTGAATAGTAGGGCCGTCAGCTATAGGGTCTGAGAACGGGACACCCAGTTCTAATATATCCGCACCTGCACGTTCAATCGTTAGTATTAAGGATTCTGTGGTGCGGAGATCAGGGTCCCCGGCCATGATATATGGTATGAGGGCCTTCTCACCCCGTGCCATGAGTCTTTGGAATGTAAGTTCTATTCTGCCCATCTGTTCACTATTTAAATTCTAAATCCTAATATCTAATTCCTAAACAAATTCAAAATCCTAAATCCAAAACTTATGTTGGCCTGAGCATTTGAATTTTGAGCATTTGATATTGTTTAGGATTTAGGATTTAGGATTTAAGTTTTTCTCCTCTTAATATCTTTGCCACCTGCTGGACATCCTTGTCACCGCGGCCGGAGAGATTCACGACTATTATGCTATCCTCCGGCAGAGAAGGGGCCAGTTTAGTTACATAGGCAATTGCATGGGCGCTCTCCAACGCAGGCATTATCCCCTCCACCTCACTCAAGAGGGAAAATGCCTGAAGCGCCTCTTTATCTGTCGCGTAAGTGTACTTAATCCTGTCTAAGTCTCTGTAATAACTATGCTCAGGACCCACTGCTGAGTAGTCAAGCCCGGCGGATACCGAATGAGTCACTTTTATCTGTCCATCCTTATCCTGGAGGAGGAATGTCTTTGTCCCCTGGAAGACACCCACTGATCCGGCAGCAAAGCGGGCGGCATGTTTCCCTGTCTTTATACCAAAACCCCCTGCCTCTACACCAACCATCTTGACGTTGATATCACTAATAAATGGATAAAAGAGCCCTATGGAATTACTGCCTCCCCCTACACATGCCACAAGGTAATCAGGCATCCTCCCCTCTGACTCAATTATCTGCTCTCTCGCCTCTTTCCCGATGACAGACTGGAAGTCCCTTATCATCACAGGATAGGGATGTGCCCCGAGGACAGAACCTAAAATATAGTGTGTGGTGCGGACATTTGTAGTCCAGTCCCGCATCGCCTCATTTATGGCGTCTTTCAGTGTCTTGCTCCCGTTATCTACAGGTGTCACCTTTGCTCCAAGAAGCCGCATCCTGAAGACATTCAGGGACTGGCGCTCCATATCCTCGGTACCCATGTATATTTCACACTCAAAACCGAACATGGCGGCCACTGTGGCAGTTGCAACACCGTGCTGACCGGCGCCTGTCTCTGCTATGATGCGGCGCTTCCCCATACGCTTAGTAAGCAGGGCCTGTCCTATCGTATTGTTGATCTTATGTGCACCGGTATGGCACAGGTCTTCACGCTTCAGATATATCTTTGCCCCTCTGAGGTGTTTTGTCAGTCTCTCAGCATAATAGAGCGAAGTCGGCCGACCTACATATTTTTTAAGATAATAGTCAAACTCTTTCCGGAATACAGGGTCTTCTTTTGCCTTCAGATAAACCTCTTCCAATTCTGATAGCGCGGGCATAAGTGTCTCCGGGACAAATTTCCCGCCGTATATACCGAAATGTCCGTTGCTATCCGGCAGCATATGCTCTTCTATTTCTCTCCGTAACTACTCAGCAGGTGTTATTTTTGATCCTCAAGAAAATGAAAAACATATAACAAGAAATGAATAATGAAAAATTAGAAAAGGATGAATCGTCAAGAAACACTTAAACATTTTTCATTTTTTGTTTTGTGTTATTCATTATCATTAAGTTATTCAATATGCTGAGTAGTA
>JACRGZ010000019.1 GCA_016234155.1 Nitrospirota bacterium
AGTCATCGCAGCAGGGGCAGGTTTCTTTTATATGCTGTATGACAGCAGGGTTCCTCCTGATGATGTCTCCCATTACGCAACAGGTGAGAAGGTGACGCTTACTGGGATGGTGGATGAGCCTGCAAGGTTCTCCTCAAAAAAGGTAACGGCCAATGTCCGTGCCCTTAAGATTTTTAAAGGGGAAGAGGGGTTACCGGTAAGCGGGAGGGTGAAGGTGACTGTTTATGACCCTGATATGGAGTTAAATTATGGAGACATCATCCAATTTACAGGCAGGCTGAAGATAATCCGGGGTTTTAAGAACCCGGGGCTTTTTGATTATTCGGGATATGTGGCACGGGAGGGGTTCAGGGCAGGCGTCGGCATAGGGAAAAAAGAGAATATTACAAAGACAGGAACAGGCGGAAGCCGATTCTTAAGAAAGATATATCAATGGCGGGAGGAGATCAGGCTCTCTATTACCAGAGGGCTTTCGGGTCCATCATCCGGCATACTACAGGCGATGGCCATTGGCGCTACAGGTGACCTTACCACTGAGGTCAGGGATAAATTTACTGCTGCCGGGGTCACCCATATCCTCTCCATATCAGGTTCTCATTTGGGGTTTGTCAGCCTCCTGATATTTTTCATGATCAGATATACCCTGATTTACCTGCCATATAGGATCCTCCTGAGGTTGTCTCTCTATATGATCCCATCAAAGATAGCGGCCCTCTGCACATTTATCCCCCTGATCTTTTATACCCTGCTATCAGGAGGAGAGATTGCAACGGTACGCTCCCTTATCATGGCCTTAGTCTACCTGACAGCCATCCTGATAGAGCGGGATGATGACGCAATCAACACATTAGTTATTGCAGCCCTTCTGGTACTTCTGTGGGATCCTCAGGCGCTATTTGACATATCCTTTCAGCTCTCTTACATGGCGGTATTTTCAATGATCATGGTTGTGGAGAGATTTCATAAGAAAGAGGGAGAAGAGGCGCCTGGCCGGTGGAAAAGATATTCTGACAAATTCATCCTTTTTTTACTTTTGACCTTGGGCGCCACCATTTCAACAGCCCCCATCGTTGCCTGCTACTACAACCAGATGGCATGGGCCGGGGTCATATCCAACATGATCATCGTCCCCTTTGTCGGTTTTATTGTCTTGCCTGTCGGCTTGTTTTCATCCTTTCTCGCCCTCATATGGCATGCTGATGTATTACCACTGGCATGGTTAAACGACCTGCTGCTGGGCCTGCTGTACAGGATAGTGGAGCTCTTTGCGCGATTCCCGTGGTCTGTCGTATACACCCCTTCCCCTGGCATCATCCTCATCATCGTCATATACATGTTCATCCTCTCCCTTCTATTCATAAGATACCGGTGGGCAAAGATTGCCCTTCCTCTCTCCATTTTCTTACTCACCTTTGATTTAGGTTGTAGTCCCATGATTAGAGATAAAGGGGGCTTGATGCGCGTTACCTTCATGGATGTCGGCCAGGGGGACTCATCCTTCATAGAGTTTCCAGATGGGAAGGTCATGGTTATTGATGGAGGCGGCACATTCAGCGAGACATTTGATATAGGGAGGAGTGTAGTTGCGCCATATCTGTGGAATGCGGGGATACGCAATATTGATTATATGGTGTTATCACATCCCCAGTTGGATCATATGGAGGGGCTTATATACCTGCTGGATAAGTTTCCTGTTGGAGAGGTCTGGACTAACGGGATAGGGAGCGGGGCATCTTATTCGTTTGACAGTATTGTGCAGGGCAAAGGGATCAGGCATGTGAGTGTCTATAGAGGTATGAAGGAAATGATAGTGGGGGGGTGCAGGATACGGTTTTTGAATTCCCCTTTACTAAAGGGGGGTAAGGGAGAAAAGAGCAATAACCTTTCGGTCGTTATGAGGCTTGCCTGCAAAGATATATCATTCCTGTTCACCGGCGATATAGAGGCAGAGGCAATGAGAGAGATAGCGGCAGGTAATGCCATCCTTCATAGTACAGTCATTAAGGTCCCTCATCACGGGGCAAGGGGTTCTGTAGAGGAGGGCTTTATATCTGCAGCAGCGCCGGGGGCAGCAGTGATATCCGCAGGTTATCAGAACTCATACCATCACCCATCGCCTGAGGCAATCTCTGCCTATCAGAGGGGAGGGGCGTCTATATACCGGACTGACCTCGACGGGGCTGTAATAGTCGAGGTAAGGAATGGAAAGAGAGAAATAAAAACCTATAAAGATATGGCTGTAGAAAAGGCAGACCTTAATAATTTCTCATCAACTTTAACAACAGAATTGTCCAACCTCAAAAAAATTATGGAGGGTTATCGTCATGGGGGGTTATAAGAAGATCGGGGAGATGCTCGTAGAAGACGGGGTTATAGATTGTAATGTTGTTGAAAAGGTGATATGGGAGCAGCGGCATGTGAAGATGAGATTTGGCGATATTCTTATCAATAACAGGCTCGCATCAGAGGATGATATCGCCAAGGTGTTATCGCGGCAGCACGGGCTTGAATATGCAGATGTGAGCAGGCTTACTGTGATGCCTGAGGCGCTCTTAGTTGTGCGGGAAGATATGGCTCGGAGATACTCGATATTACCGGTTGGTATAGAAAATAAGACCATTACTATAGTTACATCAGACCCCCTGAATGTGGAATACATTAAGGAGATAGAGTTTCATAGCGGTAAGAGGGTAAACCCGCTTATAGGGTCAAGACATGCAATCAGTGAGGCCATCAGATATCATTATAGATTTGAGAGATCGATAGGGGAGATTAAGAGCATCTCTCCACCTGCTGGGAGTGTCCTGGATATTACGAAGAGTGAGCTTTCTGCCCCGGTTATTAAATTAGTAAATATGCTCCTCCTGGAGGCGGCTGAGGGGAGGGCAAGCGATATACATATTGAACCGTCTAAAGATTCAGTAACTGTCAGATTCAGGATTGATGGGGTATTGATAGAGAAGGCAAAGTTGCCCGTGTGGATACATGGCCCACTGACGTCACGCCTCAAGATATTATCGCGTTTAAATATTGCGGAACGGAGGCTGCCCCAGGACGGTGGATTCAGGATAAGGCTTGGGGGAAAGGATGTGGATATACGAGTATCAACGATGCCTCTTTCTCATGGGGAAAAGACAGTGGTCAGGGTGCTTGATCAGGCACAGACCATGGTGTCTCTGGAACATCTCGGCATGTCACAGAATGATTACAGCAAGACTGAGAATCTTATACAGAGAAAGAAGGGGATCATCCTTGTTACAGGACCCACGGGGAGCGGGAAGACCACTACCCTGTATGCAGTCATAAATAAGATAAGGTCCGGCATGGTCAATATCGTTACGGTCGAGGACCCCATAGAATACAATATACATGGCATAAATCAGGTTCAGGTAAGGTCAGAGATAGGGCTGACCTTTGCCAAATGTCTCAGATCGATCCTGCGGCAGGACCCTGATGTAATATTGATAGGTGAGATACGGGATGAGGAGACTGCAGAGATAGCCTTCAGGGCTGCAATGACAGGCCATTTAGTCCTGAGCACACTCCATACTAATGATGCGGCCTCTACAATTACAAGGCTTGTTGATATCGGGATACATAGATATATCATAGCGTCTACCGTTATAGGGATAATTGCACAGAGGCTTGTAAGGAGATTGTGTGTATCTTGCTATCCCTCTCCCCCTGCAAATCATCCCCCCCACCTTTTTCCTCCCCCCCTTGTGGGGGGAGGATATGGAGGGGGGTGGGGAGAGGGGAAGGCCTGTCCCTTCGACTCCGCTCAGGACAGGCCTGAGAGAAGTCGAAGGAGTGAGGTGAAAGCCGGCTGTTATGCCTGTAATCGTACAGGTTATACAGGGAGAACCGGTGTCTTCGAAATCTTTACTGTTACGCCAGGGGTCAGGGAACTAATAGTATCAGGTGGTACGGAGGGGACTATAAGACAGGCAGCGGCAGGTGAAGGTATGAGGAGTTTGCTTGATGATGCCTTTGAGAAGGTAAGAGAGGGTATTACAACCCCTGAGGAGATCTGCAGGGTTATTGAGAGGGCAAAGGTTATTGAGCCTGTGTCGGTGGAGGTGTGCTGATTGCTGCTGCAGGCGGTGAGGAGGAGGATTATGCAGAGTATGTAGTGTGGTTTCAGTTGCATCCCGCCGTTATCTCCTTTGCAATTATCCTGGCCTGTCTTAAGTCAACCTTGCCGGTTCCAAGTGTCGGGATGGTCTCGATATAGTGTATATCATCCCGTCCTGGAATCCAGAGCCTTGGGAGGTCTATCTCACATAGTTGCCGCCATAAATCTTCAGATTTTGCTTCTTTATAATTGTGGAGAACAACAAGACGCTCCCCTCTCTGATCATCCCGAATAGATGTTACCACACAGACCGCATCTTTTAAAAGCTGGTTGACAGCATCTTCAATCCTTATATGTGGTACCATCTCACCACCGATCTTGCTGAATCTCGATAAACGATCCATTATTGTTATAAAGCCGTCTTCGTCAATCGAGGCTATATCGCCGGTAACATACCAGCCGTCTAAGATGGAATTATTTCCGCCCAAATAGCCCATCATCCGGCCGGGACCTTTCACAAGCAACATTCCTTCTTTCCCGCAAGGTAAGGTCTCTCCGGTATCGGGATTAACTATCTTAACAATCACGCCGGGGATGGGATGACCCGCTGTCCCCTGTCTATGACCTGTCTGCCTGACAGTCCAATGAGCCACATCAGGTGTATTCACCGACACAACAGGCCCCATCTCCGTGCAGCCATAGCCTTCCAACAGATCAATCCCATACTTTTCCTTAAATGCCCTTGCAAGCGGCTCCTGCAATTTCTCAGCCCCGACTATAGCATATCGCAAAGATGAGAATTCTTCTGCCGCACATTTTTTCAAATAGCCTGAACAGAAGGTCGGTGTGCTTATCAGGATCGTGGCCCTGTATTTGGACACCATCTCACCAATGGTCTTCGCATCTGTAGGATTTGGGTGATATACTGCGCCAAAACCTGAGATAATGGGAAACCAGATCGTTGCAGTCAGCCCGAATGAGTGGAAGAACGGGAGTATCCCCATGACCTTGTCCTTCCCTGTCAGTTGAAATACCTGGCTAATCCCCTCGACATTAGACAGGATATTATGGTGAGACAACATTATTCCCTTTGGAATGCCCGTGCTTCCACTGGAGAAAATGACTGTGGCAAGGTCCTCCGGACTGATCTTTCTCTTTCTTAGGAATATCAGAAGAAGCCTTGACGAGAGAAGAAAAGCAGTAAAGGTCGTCAGTACCTTTCTCAGTAATGTAATATCCTTTATTATATCCTCGAGAAAAACCATCCCCCCCATCTCTCCAATCTTTGCCCTCGCTAAAAAAAGGCGTGATGTAAGGATCGTCTTTATGCCGCACTGCTGCACGGCAGATGCTATCGCCTCCCGTCCTGCAGTAAAGTTGAGGTTTACTGATACCTTCCCGGACATTGATAGTGCGATATTCGCCAGTGCCCCGACAACCGACGCCGGAAGCATAATCCCGACCATTGACTCTCCACGACACCGCCTTCTGATTGAACCGACAAGTATCAAACTTCCTGCAAGTGCCTTGCCATATGTAAGCTCCCTGCCGCTTGAGTCAGCCATGCAGAACGATGACCAGTTCCGTTTTGCACTCTTTACAAACCTCAGATGAAGCAGGTCATACAGCCCCCTTCTGTATTGCACTGCCTCACTCCCCAGCTCCATAACCGCCTGACGAACCTCCTGTGCAGCAGCGCTTGATGACATCGGTTTACCGAAGGAGACGGTAACAGGACGGAAAATATTCTCGGGCCATTTATAAAAAAACTTCCCACCCTTAAAACTGAAGATACTCCCCCATACACGGTCAAGGTGAACCGGGATGATGGGGACATTCAGCCCTTCAACCACCTTCTCAAAACCCCGTTTAAATGGACGGATATTCCCGGTCCTGCTGATCTCCCCTTCAGCAAATATACATACCATATTACCTTTATTAAACTCGTTACGCGCCTGGGCAATGGCCCCAAGCATATCTCTGCGGCTTTTAACTGATACGGGGATTGCCTTCATTAATCGGAAAAACCATTTAAGGGACTTTATAGCATAATAGTCTCTCGTGATAAGAAACCGGATGAGTCGCGGGACAGAAGTCCCCACAAAGAAGGGGTCCATAAATGACACATGATTGCATACAAGAATGGCCGGCCCCCGGAGAGGCACATTCTTCCCACCCACAACCCTTACCCTGTATACGGTATGAACAAGGATATAAAAGACAAATCTAAGGAGGAAGTCCGGTAATTCTTTTATTACGTATCCTGCAACAATAAATGTTAAGAGACCGGCTATAAGGGCGATCCGGACTGCCTGTATCTGCAATATATCCCGCAAAACCCACAATACCCCTGAGGCTAAAAGGATACCGGCAGTATTAATAAAATTGTTTGTGGCGATCAAACGGCCCCTTTCCTGCTCCCCGCTTCTCTGCTGAAGGAGGGCATTTAAAGGGACGATAAATAATCCCCCTGAAATTCCAAGAAGGATAAGCGAAGCAGCGGCAAGTGCAAACGATGAAGTTGAGTATGAAAGGAGTATGGAAAATATCCCCATACCGAGAGAGCCAAGAGGGACAAGTCCCGGCTCAATCC
>JACRGZ010000144.1 GCA_016234155.1 Nitrospirota bacterium
TACGTTATTTTGAGATAAGGATGGAGGCAAAGGGGCTTTTTATCAACCCGCCGACACTCCATGATGCTACTGTGGATACCCCGTATAATGAGAGACTATCAGCAGTCGGCGGTTTGCCCATATGGAGTCTTGAGGGTGGCGATTTGCCAACCGGGATGCCTTTAAATTCATATACAGGGGAGATTGCCGGGACACCGACTGTAGCAGGTTCATACACATTTACAGTCCGTGGAGATGACCCGATAAGTGGCTATAGCAGCTCAAAGGAATATACTATAAATATCAACTCAATCCCAAATATTAACGATATTAGTCTGCCTGAAGGGATTGCAGGCAGGGACTACAGCGGCCAGATTACAGTAACAGGCGGGAGCAGGCCGCTGATGTGGAGCATTAAAGGAAATCTCCCTGAGGGCCTGGCGCTCGATACTGGCACAGGGATTATTTCAGGCGCATTGATCGTCTCTGGCATATACGATTTTACCGCTACGATTAAAGATGCCAATGGCGCTACTGATTCAAGGGGCTTCAGGATAACAGTTATCGAACCAGAGGATAAGATGCCACCGGATGCTATAAGAGACTTGCGCAGTATATATATTACGGATACCTCTATGCTGCTTCTCTGGTCTGCGCCGTTAGATGACTCTATGACCCGCACCGCTGCCCTCTATGACCTACGCTATGTGGAGTGCAACGACTCCAGTCGTTGCATATGCCCGTTTGATGAAGAGGGCTGGGATCTGGCTATTGAGGCCAATGGCGAACCCAGGCCGCAGGCAGGGACACTGCATACATATACGCTGACAGGTCTTAAGCTGGGGAAATCTTACTGTGTTGCAATCAAGAGCATGGATGCAAAGGGGCATGTATCCACAATATCCAATATCATTGTAACGTCACCATCTGATATGGGTGTGTCGGGATTTACAGGGCATACTGCATCACTAACTCTGAGGTGGGGGTACAATCTTGTGGCATTTCCCATGATACCGGTTCCTAATGGAAGGGATTCCCTGTTCGGTCCTCTCCTCGGGACTCCTGTCGCCCTCTACAGGTGGTATTCAGCATATCCGGGAATTACTCCGCCTCAATATTATTTGGAGGAAAATATTATGCCCGGCCTTGGATATCTTCTTTACTCTCCTGAGGACGATGTATCTTTGAGGATTGATGGCCTGGGGATTGATGACTCATCATATAAAATTGCTGTGCAGAATGGCTGGAATATGATAGGAACACCTTATGACAAGTCTATCCTGTTGCATGACGTTCAGGTTAAGAATGGCAGTACAGGCGAGATAAAATTATTTGTTGATGCGGTGAAGGCAGGTTGGATTGGAAATACAATATATAACCTTGAATC
The DNA here is from genome assembly GCA_016234155.1 of Nitrospirota bacterium. Lineage (GTDB taxonomy): Bacteria > Nitrospirota > 9FT-COMBO-42-15 > HDB-SIOI813 > HDB-SIOI813 > JACRGZ01. Next base: position 1,367 of record JACRGZ010000144.1, read on the forward strand.
CGGCAACTATGATTTTGCCTCATTCAACGACGACCCGCCTGCGGTGCTGGAGCCGTGGGTGGGATACTGGATATATGTTGGAGCAGAGAGTGGTGTGGAGGTAATATTTAGGAGACCGTAGGTTTTTTTTATTCCCTCCCCCTTGAGGGGGGAGGGTTAGGGTGGGGGTGAATGAACAGGATTAGGGCCAGAGAATTAAGGAAAAATATGACAGAAGCTGAGCGTGTTTTATGGAAGCATCTTCGGCTTCGCCAGATCCATGGTCTTAAATTTCGTAGACAGCAACCTATAGGAAAGTATATTGTTGATTTTATCTGTTTTGAGAAGAGGTTAATCATTGAGCTTGATGGAGGTCAACATTCTGAGCAAATTGTTTACGATTTAGAAAGAGATACATGGTTAGAGAGGCAAGGATTTCACATACTGAGGTTCTGGAATGATAAAGTCTTAAAAGAAACTGAAGTAGTCAAAGAGGTGATCTTGGAAGCATTGAGTCATCATTCAGATACACCCCCCACCTTAATCCTCCCCCACAAGGGGGGAGGAGATGATGATAATGGTGAGTCTCATGGCAAAGAAATAAATGGAGGGTATTCTCTGTACAAAATGATAATATATGGGATAATCTTACTCTGCCAGCTACTCCTTATCCCTTCTGTCCATGCCTGGCAGCTCCCCATCGAGGTTGCCACATATACAGACAAGGGCGACAAGGTCTACAACAAACTCGTAGCAGGGATAGAGTCAAGCGCTACAGATGGTTTTGACAACCTCTGGGATACACAGGCGCTCGTTACTTCACCTGACATGGAAAGTCAACCAATGCTAAGGGCATACTTTACCCCCCCTCCTATCCTCCCCCCACAAGGGGGGGAGGAAAAAGGTGCAACTATAATTCCCTCCCCCCATTTGATAGGAAAGGCGGGGGAGGGTAAGGGTGGGGGTGGGGGTGTAAACCTGCGACTGTGGAAGGATACACGCGGCCCTGTACAGGGGAATACCACATGGGATATAACTATTGACTCTGTCCCGCCGGGGAAGATAGTAGTCATAAGCTGGAATACGCCGCAGGGGTTGTTAAAGGCCGGCGAGCGTCTTGTGCTGAATGACAGCGGCGTTTCAGATGTCGGGAGTCAGACAGTACAGACAGATGTTTCACAGACATCAAGCTATGTGTATGTATCTCATAGTGATGAGCCAAGGTCTTTGGCCTTGGTATTATCACGGGAGTCTTCAAATACCTCCCGCTCAGGCGGCGGAAGCGGATTTGGATGCGGGACGATAAAGTTGCATGATAACAGACCTTCTGGTGGAGGGACGGCCGCATTAGGGATTATAGCGCTATTCTCTCCCTTAGTTTTGAGACTGCTTCGCAACCGATCTTTATGACACCCCCACCCTTCCCTCCCCCCTTGAGGGGGAGGGTTAGGGAGGGGGGTATTTTGCGAAGTAACTGTGATTCAGACAGTAGACTATAGACATCAGACTATAGACTTAAAGGATACTCCGAGGGCTCATTTCTTACATAAAAAAGTCTAATGTCTATAGTCTGAAGTCTACTGTCTGAATTGCAGGCGAAGTAATCCCAAGGTTGACATATTTTAATAATTGCCTATATAATCCTTAAATTAAAATGAAAAATATATTTACCCCGCACAGGTATCTGATTTCATCTCTTATAATCCTCTCTTTACTTTTTATCTCTATTCTTTTCTGGCCAAAGGAAAGCACCCATTCTCAACTTCCCCCATCTCCCCCGCCGGTGCCTGTTCCGTTAGTTCCTTCAGTACTTGAAGATATACGGAACACGAAACATAATCTATCTTTCATTGAACCTGTTCTGCCGGGAGGGGAAAAGCGTGCTGTATTTACAACGCAGACCACAGAGATATGCGTGTTCTGTCACACCCCTCATGGCGCTATTGGGGATGAAGAGGCGGCAGGTCTAAACGCCCCTTTATGGAACAGACGCCTGTCTACAGCCCGTTATGTCCTCTATGACCAGGTCTGGAGTACAAGCTTTGAGGCGTATGAAACAAAGCCTAAACCTAACGCCCCCACAGGATATTCAAGGCTGTGCCTTTCATGCCATGACGGGACTATAGCATTAGGGACCGTAATTAATCCGCCAGGCTCAGGTATGGGTATATATGACCCATCCCTGGGGATGCTGATGACATATCCAACAGGCCAGGCCCCTGCAGGAAAGTATGGAACAATGCCTGTTGGTTCAGGTGTTACTACAGGGGACACAAGGGTCATAGGGACAAACCTTCAGAACGACCACCCCATATCCTTTGTCTATGACTCCCCTCTTGCCGTACGTGATGAAGAGCTTGTAGATCCAGGCCCGGCCCTTTTCGGACCTACTGCTAAAGTTAGTGATACAACCCCTATATCGCCTCTGCGGAGATATCCCGGTGCGGATTTAAATAGTTTTGACTCGCTCCAGTGTACCTCCTGCCATAACCCGCATGCTGTCACATTTCCCAAGTTTCTGAGGGCCAACTATTACAACGAAGAGGCTAATCCATCGACAGGGAAGATCATCTGCCTCTACTGCCATGACAAGCCGGGCTGGTCAGGAAGCTCTCATGATAAGGCGCAATTTAAACCCTATGAGGGTGTGGGACATCCAACATCAACCAAATATAACTTTGACGGTGCTCATACTGTAGGTCAGTATGCCTGCCGTGCCTGTCATGACCCCCATACAGCCCAGGGGGCAAAAAGACTACTCCGTGAAGGTGTAGACATTAATGGTAATACGGCGATAGAAAATACCTGCTTTCTGTGCCACAGGCCGGCATCTGAGATGGGCAGCTCGTCAGACCCGCCGCCGGACATAAGGAGTGAATTCTATAAGGATGCAAATCTTGGTAAGGGCGGCGCCGGCAGCGCAATGAATCTTGCCATGGGACAGGGGCATGAGCCTGTTTTCGTCAGCAGGGCACAGGAGGGTGTTGAACTCTACAGCAATAATCCTCCTCCTTTTAATGAATATACCCCTGGTTCCACCATTCAGGACACAGTGCATATCGAGTGTGTGGACTGCCACAACCCTCATCAGGTCACAAAGACTAACAGACTTAAAGGGATGAAGGGTATAGATATTAACGGTAACATAGTTGGAGCAAAAATACCGGGCAATAGCAGGGAACCTTTCGTTCATGAAGTCTGTCTCAGATGTCATGGCAATAGTTATACGAACCTGTTCATCGGAAACCGCTATCCTGATCCTGAGGATGTTGTTACCAATAAGGATGGTGTCACTTACAGTCCAAGATCCAATCCTCAAGTCTGGGGGCTTGCCTCAATAAACGATTTCAGCATGAAAGGTTACAGCAACAAACGGAAAGAATTTGATCCGGCTACTCCTGATATTGCGACAGGCCATACCCAGCGGTTGGCCAACCCTGCTTTCCATCCTGTTGCCGCACCTGGGAGGAATGGAACTTCTCAACTTTGCAATCAATTGGCAGTAGCATTTAACTTAGACTGCGGGGCGGGGCCAGGTGTTGTTATACTGAATGTAAATTCCTTGAATCCAACCAGGGCCGCTGAGGCATTGAAAAATATTACAATAACATGCACCGATTGCCACAACAACAATGCCTTTGGTGTCGCGGTTAAGGGACCTGTTACAGGCCTTCCGGATGGGTCATCATACAGAAGGGTGACAGATGTCCGTCCTCCGGATACCAGCCCCTATTTTACTACCTCAATGAGCAATGAGCCGACGACGCCACAGGGTCCTCATGGCTCAGACAACATCCGTATATTGCGGGATGTCTACAAAACTGATATTGAGGATCCTGTTAGATGTTTCGGCAATGATAATCCTAAGGGAATGGGTTGTTCAAAAAGTGATGGTTGGAATAGCAGTCACTTTAATAACTTCAGGTTGTGTTTCGCCTGTCATGACGAGAGGGCATTTAACATGAATAAAGGAAAATCCGTGACGAGCAGTGAAGAGATAACATGGACCAATTTTATAGGGGTAAAATCATCAAGTATCAGCAGCTACTGGGACGGCAACCTTCATAAATATCACCTGAAGTATACAGGTGCATATTGCCATGAATGTCATTATAATGTTCACAGCAATATAGAGTCTGCCAATACAATATATGGAGATGGCAATGGTGGTGAGCTCTGGTCTGACTCTGCTGACGGGATTCTAGATGACATTATAGGTACTCATCTTGTGAACTTTGCACCTGGCCGTGTTGCAGGGAAAAGCTATGGCAAGCCAAAATTGTATTATACACAGAATAGGATATATTGTAACCTCTCATGCCATAATGTAGATATGTCAACTTGTTTTTATGGGGCTCAACCAGGGGCGACAAGGTGTCGTGCCGGGTCGTGCATATTTTTTTGAGACAGCCATGAAAATAATCCTTTTTATTCGAGTGATTATCACAGGAGGGATTCTTCTTTTAGCCTGCTTATCTGCAGGCCAAACCCTTCAAGCCAATATGGATGAGATGGTTTTAATCCCTACGGGGAGATTCATAATGGGCTCCGGGCAAGAAGATGGAGAAGCTGGTCCAGATTACGGCGTGGATGAAGAACCACGTCACGAGGTCTATCTAAAGGCATATTACATAGATAAATATGAGGTTACCATAGGGGAGTATAAGAAATTTCTGGTGGCAACAGGAGGAAAATGGTTTGGCGACACTAACTTTCAGGAGGAATATCTTCCGGAAAAATTATTTAACCCGCCATCCTGGGATAATTATCCGGTTAACTATATGTCATGGTATGATGCGGATACCTACTGCAGGTGGAAGGGTAAGCGCCTCCCTACAGAGGCTGAGTGGGAGAAGGCGGCACGGGGCACAGATGGCAGGAAATGGCCATGGGGAAATAAATTTGATCGGCAGAAGGCGCTTGTTGAAGAGAGCAGTGAGGGTTGGACAGCGCCTGTAGGGAGCCATCCTGAGGATAAGAGTCCCTATGGTCTTTATGATGTTGCAGGGAACCTCTCTGAATGGACAAGTTCATTCTATCTGCCATACCCCGGAAATAAGATAAACGACGGGAGATACAGTGAAAATGCTTACGTATTGAAAGGTGGTTCTTTTTTATACTTCGGGAAGATGTATGGTAGACCCGCTGCCAGGTCATTTGCCTATCCTGCCTACAATCACCGCATGTTTGGAATACGGTGTGCGAAGGATGTCCACTGAGTCAGTCTCAAACGTTCATGACAACAATAATTGTCACCCCCTCACAATGAAAACCACCCCCCTCCGTCACCCTCCCCCTCTGTGGGGGGAGGGTTGGGGTGGGGGTGAATTTTCACGGTAAAATGATGAAAACCTCTGGAAAAGGATTTATTGGGTTAGTTATACTGCTTATAATCTTAATCGGATGTGCTTCCCCTCAATTTAATCCACGCAGAGTCTTTCAGAAAAATGGCATTTAAAGAGCTCTCCGATAATTTGAGCAACCAATTGTAATCATAAGATGTTCGATTGAGGAACATATGTAGAAAAAATCTACACTAAGTAGGCAAATATGTTACACTCCAACTTCAGAAAAAAGCCACTTGCCCCATCGTTGACCTGCATAACTAATTGAATAATTGATGATTATCGTTTTAAACTCTAATATGGCATCAAAATTGCTATGTTCTATAGTAGAACATAAACAAAATAACCCCATGAAAGATATAGATTCAAAACGAGCCCTTCAGATAATGGACGAGATAGCCAAAGGGAAATCCGTCACCCAGCGCAGTCTTAGCAAAAAACTTGGTATTGGACTTGGAATGGTAAACAGCTACCTCAACCGTCTGGCCCAACAGGGCTATATACACATAATTCAGGCAGAGAGGAAACGCCTTCACTATCTTCTTACACCAACCGGGATCGCTGAAAAAAGTGTTCTGGCTTATCGCTATATTGAGAGATCATATCAGACCTTTGCAGAGGCAAGGGCAAGAATAGGGGATTTTTTAAGTAATCTGGAAAAAGAAGGTGTAGAGTCAGTTGTACTTTATAGGGCAACTGTTGTAGCTGAGATAGCCCTGATGGCCCTCCAAGACGGCAGACTTGACCTTGTAGCCATAGTAGATGACAATGGGGCGGGGAAGAGATTCTTAGGCTACAGGGTCCAGCCGGTTGATGCATTACGGGAACTTGAGTTTGACCGGATACTTATCACCACAGA
>JACRGZ010000145.1 GCA_016234155.1 Nitrospirota bacterium
GGCAAGGCTGAGACGGTATCTTTTCGGGAGGTTGTAATCTCTTACTTCCGCCAGGAAGGAATCATAGCAACAGTGGCCTTTATCCTCTTCTATCGCCTCGGAGAGGCGATGCTGCTTAAGATGGTCTCTCCGTTTCTCCTCGATGTAAAAGCGGCCGGAGGGCTGGGTCTCACCACTTCCGAAGTAGGCCTTGTATATGGAACCGTTGGAGTCTTGTGCCTGGTTTCCGGCGGCATCCTCGGCGGTTGGCTAATATCAAAAATCGGCTTAAGGCGTTGCATCTGGCCGTTGGCGCTTATCATGAACATCCCGGATCTGCTCTTTGTATACATGGCGTATAGTCAACCATCCTCAGGGTTGGTCTACCCCCTTGTGGCCATCGAACAGTTCGGATATGGCATGGGGTTCACCGTCTTTACGGTTTACCTCATGTATACTGTTGACACCAGATATAAGACCTCTCACTACGCTATTTCTACCGGGATAATGGCCCTGGGGATGATGTTCCCGGGAATGGTCAGCGGCGCAATACAAAGGGAAGCTGGATATGGAATGTTCTTTATCATGGTTTGCATCCTTACCATCCCAGGCATGCTGACAATACCGTTTGTCATGAAGCGCATTGAACCGCAGAATGTATGAACCTTAAAACCTCAGTTGGACACAGATAAAGCTGCATCTAAAGTTTGTTTTTTGTTGTTAAGTCTTTGAAAAATCTGTGCAAATCTGTATAAATCCGTGCCCAAGTGCTTTAGGATGAAAGTGTTTGTCAACGAAGGTTAATGACCCTTGTTGCCTATTTTGCTTAAATCTGTTAGTTTGTATCAATGATTGCAATCCTCGGAGCAGGGATAGCAGGCCTTACGGCAGGGTATGAACTCATAAAGAACGGTGTTCCTGGAAAAGAGATCATCATTTTTGAAAAAGAAGATGAAATCGGCGGGTTAGCACAGACAAAGACCTACAACGGTTTCAGATTCGACCTCGGCCCGCACAGATGGTTCACCAGATCAAAAGAGATAGACCAATTATGGAACGAACTCAATTCGTCCGACATCCTTGATTTGGAACGTCATACCCGTATATGGTATAAAAACAGGCTTATCAACTATCCCCTGAGTCCCTTCAACGTCATCAAGAACCTCGGTATAAGCAAATCCGGCCCGGCCCTGTTTAGCTATGCTCTCCAGAGAACAAAGGATCGGTTCAACAATACCAACCCTCAAAATATGGAAGAGGCCCTTATCAGACAGTTCGGTCCTGCCCTGTATAAGGCCTTTTTCAAGGACTATAACCAAAAACTATGGGGCGGCGAAGGGTGCAGGGAACTATCCCCGGACTGGGTAGGTCAGCGGGTCAAGAATCTTACCCTCTCTCAAGCTGTATTCGATGCCATTGGATTAAGCAAGAAAGGAAGTGTAGACAGCCTGACAGACCGCTTTAAATACCCGGTCAATGGATGCGGACAGCTTTCGGAGAAACTGGCCCAAAGAATAAAAGATTCTGGAGGCATTATCATCTGTAATGCCGAGGTAAAGAATATAACTCTTTCCGGGAGAAGGCTTACACACCTCGTCATAAATCGTAACGGTTATGAAGAAGGATATGAAATAGATTTCTGTATATCCTCCATCCCCATAGATGATCTTTGCAGGGCGGTATCTCCGGCACTACCTTCCGCCGATATCCTTCAGGCAGCCAATGGCCTCAGATACCGCCATATGATATTTGTCGTCCTGTTTATAGATGCCCCACGTATAACGAAAGACCAATGGATATATGTCCAGGACCCTGCGATCAGCTTCAACCGTTTCATGGACATGAATAGCTGGAACCCGTCCCTCTCTCCCTCAGGCATGACAAGCCTCGTATTCGAGGTGACCTGCGATAGAAACGATGCGAGGTGGACTCTTTCGGATGAAGAATGGATCAAAAAGATAAGTGAAGAATTTGTCAGAGGATTTAATCTCATTGAAAAAAGAAAGATCGTTGGAGGGAAGGTCTACCGGAAGAGCCATGCCTATCCTGTATACACACTTGATTACAAAAACAGGCTCGGCATAATAAGGAA
>JACRGZ010000022.1 GCA_016234155.1 Nitrospirota bacterium
CGTTGCAATGCTTCGCAGCAACGGGAACCCAGCCACCCTTACCCTCCCCTTGAAGGGGAGGGAATAAGAAAGTCTCCTCTCCCCTTAGGGGAGAGGATTAAAGCTTGCCCCCGAAGTATTTATCGGGGGGTGAGGGGTGATTTTCATCAGATCTTGCTTAACATATGTCCCAACTTTTTCTTCTTGGCCTTCAAATAAGCGATGTTGTCCTCATGCGGCGTAACCTCAATCGGTATACGCTCCACAACATCTAACCCATATCCCTCCAACCCGACTATCTTCCTTGGATTATTGGTCATTAATCTTAAATGCCTTACCCCGAGATCTACCAGTATCTGTGCCCCGACACCATATTCCCTCAATACAGGTTTATTCCCAACGCTTATATGCCCTTTATAATCCCCTTCCCCATCTTCATCCTGGAGTTTATACGAGTTAATCTTATTTATCAGGGTCTCTTTTATATCATGGTTTATATAAAGCAGGACGCCTGAACCCTCCTTTTCTATCATCTCCATAGCCTTATACAACTGCTCTCCGCAGTCACACCTCTTGGACCTGAATATATCACCGGTGACACAACTTGAATGGACCCTTACAATAACCTTTTCCGGCGCCTTTAGCTCACCCTTAATAAGGGCAAGATGGACATTATGATCCAGGTCATCTTCGTAGACTATTGCCTTAAAGTCACCATATTCAGTCGGCAGTCTGGATTCTGTTACCCGTCTGACAAATGACTCCCGTTTCAACCTGTATTCTATTAGGTCCTTTACTGTAACGATCTTTAAGTTATTATCCTTAGCAAATCTCATCAACTCCGGTAACCTTGCCATCGTGCCATCTTCATTCATAATCTCACATATCACGCCGGCTGGATATAGCCCCGACAGTCCGGCAAGGTCTACTGACCCTTCAGTCTGACCGGCCCTTTTTAAAACGCCTCCTTTTTGTGCTGTGATGGGAAATATATGTCCCGGCCTTGCCAGGTCACCTGGCTTTGCCTCCGGATTTATCGCTGTAAGTATTGTGGCAGCCCTGTCCGATGCCGAGATGCCTGTTGTAATACCATGTCTCGCATCAATGGAGACTGTAAAAGCTGTGCCAAAGGGGGCTGTATTATCAGACGACATAGGCCGGAGGGCCAATTCTTCAGCACGCTCAGGTGTCAGGGTGAGGCATATAAGTCCTCTGCCATGACGGGCCATAAAATTAACGGCATCAGGTGTTACCTTCTCTGCTGCTATTATAAGGTCACCTTCGTTCTCACGATCCTCGTCATCAACAAGGATAACCATCCTGCCCTGTCTTATATCATCTATTGCTTCTTCAATGGAATTAAGCACCATGACCTTTACTCCTCATATCTTCATTCGAAAATATAAATCCTAATTTCTAAATCCTAAATAAATTCAAATCTCTAATTTCAAAACTCAAAACAGTGAAGGGATAGTTGTTTTTGTCATTTGAATTTTGACATTTGATATTGATTAAGATTTTGTGCTTAGGATTTAGTATTTTCATCCAATTGCCTTTTAATCTCCTCAATCTCCCTCTCTATCCTCTCAATCCTCTCTGCCACCGGGTCAGGCAGGTGGACGTGGTCCATCATCACCTCTGCGAGGCGCCTTCCACCCTGTTTTACCACCCTCCCCGGAACCCCGACTACAGTGGAATCAGGTGGAACAGACTCAAGGACTACAGAATTAGCCCCTATTTTCACATTATCACCTATCACTATACCTCCAAGCACCTTCGCCCCTACACCCACTACAATGTTATTCCCTAAGGTAGGGTGCCTCTTCCCCTTCTCTTTACCGGTACCCCCTAAGGTAACCCCCTGAAAGAGTGTCACATTATTCCCTATCACTGCCGTCTCGCCTATTACGACCCCCATCCCGTGGTCTATAAAGAAAGACATCCCTATCTTCGCCCCCGGATGTATCTCTATCCCTGTCAAAAACCTGCTGAAATGAGATATAAACCTTGGAATAACCGGGACCCTTTTTGTCCATAACCAGTGCGCTATCCTGTGAAGGATGATAGCGTGAAGACCTGGGTATGCAAACAAGACCTCTATCTTACTGGAAGCTGCAGGATCCCTCTCGAAAACTGCATAAAAATCCTTCTTAATGGTCGCTAACATTTGTTAATAAGCAAACAGCATGGGCGGAAATCCCCTCGCCCCTTCCAATCACTCCTATCCCTTCACTCGTGGTAGCCTTTACATGAACCATGTAAACATCTATTTCTAATGCTGCTGCAATGTTCTTTATCATGGCATCCCTGTAGGGAAAAATCTTTGGGGCCTCTGCAACAACCACAGAGTCTATATTCGAGACCCTGTATCCCTTATCCTTGATTATACCGTTAGTCCTTCTCATTAACTCGATGCTCGATATTCCTTTATAAGCGGGGTCTGTATCAGGGAAATGGACACCTATATCCCCTTCTCCGGCGGCGCCGAGCATGGCATCACAGATCGCATGAAGCAGCACATCTGCATCCGAGTGTCCTATAAGCCCTTTATTAAAGGGGATAGTTACCCCGCCGAGGATCACCGTATTTCCTTCTCCGAGCCGGTGGATATCAAACCCTATGCCGACCCTCACTGTCCCTCCTTTTTTTTCCGCATCCTTGACGACTTCGTAAAAAGTCCATCTGCGGCGTTGCACTGCATCCTTCGTCATTGCGGCGTAACTATGAGTACGCCTCATTCCTCAGGATTTGTGCGCCTTGCATATGGAGCTTTTTACGAAGCCGTCCGCTGTCAAGACTTTTTACTTAGCCGCTTCCTTAATATAAATTCAGCAAGAAGGAGGTCTTCTTTTGTTGTGATCTTGATATTCTCATGAGATCCTTCAATTATCTTAACCCTGCCACCCAATCTCTCCACTAAAGACGACTCATCGGTACCACTGAAATTGTCTGTAAATGCCCTTTCAAACGCCTCTTCAATAATCCTCCTTTTAAATGTCTGCGGTGTCTGGGCATTCCAGAGGGATTCACGCTCATGCGTACCCTTTATAAATCCATCAGGGGAAATCTCTTTTATGGTATCCTTTACCGGCATGGCAGCCACAACCCCGTCAACATACATGGCCAGCTTGACTGTCTCATTTATAAGCTCCGGCGAAACAAATGGTCTGACCCCGTCATGGACTACAACTATATCAGTATCCTCATCAAGCTCTTTTATGCCGTTATACACAGAATCCTGCCTTCTCTCTCCACCTATCACTATCTTTAAAACCTTTTTGAACCCATACCTCTCAACGACCTCTTTAAGGCAATATTCCTCCTCCCCGGACCTGACAACCACAAATACCTGATTGACGCCGATACATTTCTCAAATGCCTCAATGTTATATGCAAGGATAGGCCTGCCCTCAAGGAGTATGTAGTGCTTGTGGACTACATGACGCATACGTTTACCTTTACCTGCCGCCGGTATTATTGCCGCGACCTTCACATTACCCTCCTATGATGAGTGAATGGGTAAATGAGTAAATGGGGAGATGGGATCATTGGTTTCACTCACTCATTC
>JACRGZ010000148.1 GCA_016234155.1 Nitrospirota bacterium
GCGCATCTCATAGGTGGAATCGGGATGTCTGTTGCGATGGGATTTGCCGGAATGGACGGTATGTTAAGAAGGGCAGTATACCCCGGGGATACAACCTTCCAGCCTCATATGATTATTGCAGCCTTCTTCGGAAGCCTGATGATACTGGCCTACCTTGCCATGATGTATAATATAATCTCTTCAATCGGTATCAGAGGACTAATTGAGATATTTGTTAAATTTCCGGAGAGACAAAAAAGAGAGACTGTGCCGGCGGTATAGAAACATTATAACCCGCCGGTTTTTCATGGTTGCCAGTCTCCTTTATTACTTCGGCCCTGTCATGAAGGAGAAGATAGAGAAATACTTTGACTGGCTGGCCCTCGCTTTTTTTCACTTCTAATAGCAGGATTTTTTGCAGTGAAGTATCTGCTTTAATTGCCTTTAAAAAATCAATGTGATAATGTAAAAAAGTATAGATAAGAAGAGGGTGCCTTCTATCAAGGCCCCTATCATCCTCTGTGCCGAAACGCCGTTAATGTCACTGACCACACAGCCAAGCTTTATCCCGCAGTCTTCAAGTACTTTATGCAACCGGTTCTTCTCTCCAGAGAGATACCCGGATAGCTTCCTCCGGTATCTTGTCAGGAGCCTCACCAAGTAAGAGATATGGGTTGGACTTTCCGGCCTTATATCTCTTGCAAAGCCTTCTTTACTGAACCTGTTTCTATCTGCTCATAGGATAAGAATGGCAGGCTGGCTTGTTGCCGGGCATGTTCAATAGTCATTGCCACCAAATTACCTGAAGCATCTAAATCGATATAAATATTTTCATTTATTTCTCTGGTTTCAGCAACCCCACGGTCAGAAAATTCAACTAAAGCCGTATCTGTGTCTGAAAAGTATTTTATTTTCACAGAAAATCCCCCTCTATAACCTCTCTTGACAGTCAGCCTCACATAGGTTAACGTATTTCTCTGAAAATTGAAAGGAGGAATACATGCCTAAGCCTAAATATCATATCATTATCTGTACCAACACCCGTCCACCGGGGCATCCCAAGGGTTCATGTGGGGAAAAGGGGGCTCAGAATGTGACAATGAAGTTCAGTGAAGAATTGGAAAAGAGAAACCTATTTGGCATGGTCATGCTCACCGGTTCCACCTGCGCCGGTATGTGCAGCGCCGGGCCAATAGTTATAGTCTATCCTGAGGCAGTATGGTATCAGGGGGTTAAACCTGATAATGTAAATGAGATTATAGAAGAGCATATCCTTAAGGGGAAACCTGTTGAGAAGCTCGTGATTCCTGATAGCGCATGGGGATAATGAAGCAGCCTATACCACAAGAATTCGATACCCCAACATACCGGGATGTCCTGTCCCAATTTGATGCGGCCGCAGAATGGTTCTGTCTTGACACGAACATATGGAAGAGACTGAGGCTGCCTCAGAGGGCGCTCTGTGTCACCATGCCAATAAGGATGGATAACGGAGATGTCCATGTATTCCAGGGGTTCAGGGTGCAGCATGATTCATCACTGGGCCCAACCAAAGGTGGAGTACGATACCACCCTGGGGTAAATCTCGGAGAGGTGGCAGCCCTCGCAATGAACATGACATGGAAATGCGCCCTTGTGGGGCTGCCTTATGGTGGTGCAAAGGGCGGGATAGGGTGTAACCCGAAAAGCATGTCACGAAGAGAGCTGCAACGCCTTACGAGGCGCTATACCGCAGAGATATTCCCGCTCATCGGGCCTGATCACGATATACCGGCACCTGATGTCGGGACGAATGAACAGGTCATGGCATGGATGATGGACACATACAGCCAGCAGAGGGGATACGCAGTGCCTGGTGTTGTAACAGGTAAGCCTATCTGCATAGGCGGTTCACTTGGGCGGGAGGAGGCCACCGGCAGGGGCGTGGTATATGTTGCCATTGAGGCCATGAAACACTTAGGGATAAGTATTGAGGGCGCTACTGCTGCCGTCCAGGGATTTGGCAATGTAGGCTCTATTGCCGCACGCTTTTTAAGCGAGACAGGTATCAAGGTGATAGGTGTGAGTGATTCAACATGCGGGATTTATAATAGCAGGGGGCTTGATATCCAGGATGTTATTGCCTATAAGAAGGATAGACATACATTAGAAGGTTATCCTGATGGGGAGATGATTTCGAATGAGGAGTTGCTCGAATTGGAGTGCACTATACTTGTACCCTCGGCGCTCTCAGGCCAGATTACAGAAGATAATGCCGGAAGATTAAGGTGCCGCATGGTAGTGGAAGGGGCAAATAATCCTACAACAAGAGAAGGGGATGAGGTGTTGAAGGAGATGGGGATATTTGTTGTCCCGGACATACTTGCAAACTCAGGCGGTGTCATTGTCTCATATTTTGAATGGGTCCAGGACCTCCAGAAATATTTCTGGAAAGAGAGAGAGATAAACGAGAGGCTGCAGGAGATCATTATTACAGCCTTCAACCGGGTGATCAGGTTCTCTGTCTCAGAGAATATCGTCATGCGCCGGGCATCCATGTCAATTGCCATAAAGAGGCTTGCAGACGCCCACCTGGCACGGGGGCTGTATCCGTGAAGAAAGGGGTCATGGGTCGAAGGGTCAAGTGAAATCGTAGGGTGGGCAATGCCCACCCTATGCCGGATTTTAGAGAGTTTCACCTGAAAATCCCCATTGTTTGTCATTCCCGCATGTCCCCCGCTTACTACCTGCGGGGGCAAGCTTAAGCGGGAATCTGGTTTTAAACCAGATTCCCGATAAAAGATTTCGGGAATGACAAAGATTGAAACAACTGATTTTCATCCTCCTTTGTGAGCTCTGGCTCATGGATGTTTCATATGGAAATATTAGTTGACGCAGATGCTTGTCCTGTCAGGGATATAGTCTATGAAGAGACCCGCAAACATGGAATTCACGTAACTATGGTTGTTAGCATGGCTCACAATATCTATACGCTGGAGGGTATGGATGTAGTACGCGTAGACTCATCCTTTCAGGCCGTTGATATCGCAATAGTCAACAGGGCGGCATCAGGTGACATAATAGTCACATCTGATTTTGGCTTAGCCTCACTGGTCCTCGGGAAAGGTGCCATAGCAATATCCCCTTCGGGCAGGATATACAGTGAACGGAACATTGACATCCTTCTGGAGAAAAGGCATGCATCTGCCAGGCAGAGAAGAGGTGGTGGAAGGGTAAAAGGGCCTAAAGCAAGGAAGCGGATAGATGACGATGTCTTTAGGAAAAACCTTGTAAGGCTGATAGAGGAAGGTAGCAGGGCCACCCCCACCCTATCCCTCCCCCCTCGAGGGGGAGGGGAAGGGTGGGGGGGCAACGCTACGAGGTAATCAATGGATGGATATAAGCCCCATATAAAAATCGGTCCGCCAGGACCTGAGGCCACGGAGTGGGTCAGCCGTGACGAATCCGTAATATCCCAGTCATACACCCGTGCCTATCCGTTAGTGGTAGAAAAGGGCGAGGGCGTATACATAGAGGATGTAGACGGCAACAGATACCTTGATTTTACATCAGGCATAGCCACCACATCTACAGGCCATTGCCATCCTGCCGTAGTTGAAAAAATAATTTCTCAATCAAAGAAATTAGTCCACATGTCAGGGACTGATTTCTATTAC
>JACRGZ010000147.1 GCA_016234155.1 Nitrospirota bacterium
AAGCTTTATTTAGTTGTAAAGCATTATATGCTAAGTTTACGCTCAAAAATGTCCAGGTGCAAGGAAGGACAAGGATTTGAGCCGAGGCGTACTTTTTCGTACGTTGAGGCTCAAATCCTTGTCCTGACGCCGCAGATGGGCATTTTTCAGCGTAAACTACTAACAGGGAGGTGGACATGGGTATAATGGACATAACAGAAATACAGAAAATACTGCCCCATAGATATCCGTTTCTTCTTGTGGACAGGATACTGGAAATAGAACTGGGAAAGAGGATAGTGGGGATTAAGAATGTATCCGTTAATGAGCCTTTTTTCCAGGGACATTTCCCCGGTCATCCTGTAATGCCGGGTGTCCTGATAATAGAGGCTATGGCCCAGGTCGGCGGGGTACTGGCATTTAAGTCTGTGGAGGCAAAGATGGCTATCTCCTCAAAGTTAGTCTACTTTGTTGGGATAGACAAGGCAAGGTTCAGAAAACCTGTATTGCCGGGAGATCAGATACGGTTTGAATTGGAGGTCATACAGACAAAGGAGCCATACTGGAAGCTGAACGGCATTGCAACAGTAGAAGGGAAAAAGGTCTGTGAGGCGGAGTTGATGGCAATGGTGGGGGATAAATAATGCAAAATGCAAAAATCAAAATGCAAAATGACACGACCCACTTCGTGGGTACCCCGAATTCAAAAATGAATGGAGAAATCATTCTTTTTGCATTTTACATTACATTTTGATTTTTGACATTTGATATTTGATTTTTATGAAAGAGATACATCCGACAGCAATCATACATCCCAAAGCTGATATAGGCGAAGGTGTCAGGATAGGTCCCTATTCAGTAATAGGGGAGTATGTAAAGATAGGGGATGACACTATCATAGACTCACATGTCTTGATCGACGGCCGAACAGAGATTGGCAGGGACTGCAGGATATTTTCCTTTTCCTCAATAGGGACGCCGCCGCAGGACATGACGTATAAAGGTGAAAAGACAAGGGTCAAGATCGGTGACCGCAGCGTTATCCGTGAATATACCACAGTTCACAGGGGGACTAAGAAGGGTGGAGGAATAACGACTGTCGGTTCGGATAATTACATTATGGCTTATGTCCATATTGCCCATGACTGTAATATAGGCAGTCATATAATAATGGCCAATGCTGCAACGCTTGGCGGTCATATCAAAGTGGAAGACTATGCCGTTATAGGCGGACTGACAGGCATACATCAGTTTGTGCGTATCGGGGCCTATGCAATGGTAGGGGCTTGTTCTGCCGTATCTCTTGATGTGCCGCCCTACGTCTCCGCTGTAGGCAACAGGGCTACACTCTTCGGTCTGAACAGTGTAGGTCTCAGGAGGCATGGTTTCGATAAGACACGCATAGGGATAATAAAAAAGGCCTATATCATACTCTTCAGATCAAAACTCTCCCTGAAAGATGCTATTGCAAAGGTAGAAGAAGAGATACCTGAGTCTGAGGATGTAAAAAGGATGGTTGAGTTTATAAAGGGGACAAAGCGGGGGGTTTGCAGATAAAAACAGTGAGATGTAAGACGTGAGACGTAAGAAGTAAGAAGTAAGAAGTAAGAAGTAAGAAGTAAGACGAGGATTGAGAAAACATGGGAAATAAACTTGGTATCATAGCGGGCGACGGGAAGTTTCCAATCATAATTGCGGAGGCAGCGAGGGATAATGGTTACACTGTTATCGCCGTTGCCCATACAGGCATTACTTCACAAGACATAGAGAAAGCCGCAGACCGCGCTTACTGGATCAAGATCGGTCAGATGTCCAAGTTGATAGATACCTTAAAAAGTGAAGGTGTATCAGAGGCAGTAATGGCCGGAGGTATAAGCAAAAGGCTTATGTTCAGCAATATCATGCCTGATTTAAGGGCATTATCCCTTCTTGCCAGGCTTAAAGATAAAAAGGACGACACCATACTCAGGGCTATAGCAGGGGAATTGGAAATAGAGGGGATTAAGATCAATGCGGCAACGGCATATGTGGAAACCATACTGGCAGGATCCGGCGCTATGACAAAGAAGGAACCTACTCATGAAGAGTGGAGTGACATAAGATTCGGAACGGAAATGGCGAGAGAGATTGGAAGGCTTGATATAGGTCAGTGCGTGGTGGTCAAAAACCTTTCAGTTATTGCAGTTGAGGCGGTAGAAGGCACTGACGATACTATACTCCGCGGCGGCAAACTCGCTAATGGAGGGGCAGTAATTATAAAGATTTGCAAACCATGCCAGGACATCAGATTTGACCTCCCCACGGTTGGCCTTGATACTATAAAAAGCATGAAAGAGACTGATGCGCGTATTCTTGCTGTCGAGGCAGGCATGACGATAATGATAGATAAAGGCGAGATGCTCAAATATGCTGACGAGGCAGGAATCTCGGTTGTTGGGATATGAAAATGCAGGGTCATGGGTCAAGGGTCATGGGTCATGTCAATTCCTCTTGACCCTTGACCCTTGACCCTGGTTTCAAGAGGGATTTTCAGGTGAACTGTCATGAGCCATGGCTCACAAAGGATGATGAAAATCCCCCTTAATCCCCCTTTTTCAAAGGGGGAAATTAGTTACCCCCCTTTAGAAAAGGGGGGGATAAGTCCCCCTTTTTTAAAGGGGGATTTAGGGGGATTATGGGGTAAGGGGGGATTTGAAGGGGCATTTTCAGGTGAAAATTAAAGTTGCTGTAATCGGCGTCGGATACCTGGGGGAACACCATGCCAGGATATACTCTTCTATGAGTAATATCGAGCTCGCAGGTGTTGTGGATATAAATAAAGAGAGGGCAGATGATGTGGCATCAAAATATTCGACTAAGGCATTCTATGAATACAGGAAATTATTTGGCAATGTCCAGGCCGTAAGCATAGCTGTACCTACTATCCTCCATTACCCTGTTGCGCTCGACTTTATCAGGCATAATATTGACGTCCTCATAGAAAAACCCGTTACAACTTCCGTAGAAGAGGCAGATAGCCTGATTAAAGAGGCTAAAGAAAGGGGTGTTCTGATACAGGTCGGGCATGTGGAGCGTTTCAATACTGCATTTATAACAATGCAGAGATATCTGCATATTCCAAGATTCATTGAGACTCACAGGCTTGGACCATACGTGGGACGCGGTATTGATGTAGACGTTATTTTAGACCTTATGATCCACGACATAGATATAATCCTTTCCATTGTTAAATCTGATCTGGTAGACCTCAGGGCGGTTGGTGTTCCCGTCCTCACGAACCACATAGATATAGCCAATGCAAGGCTGGAGTTTGCAAACGGATGCACGGCAAATATCACGGCAAGCCGCGTGTCAAGAGACAGGATACGGAAGATCAGGATATTCCAGCCGGACACCTACATATCACTTGACTATGGCCAGCAGAGCATGGGGATATATAAGAGGGTGATTGAAAATAACAGACCACGGATTATTGGCGAGGATATAAAATTGGAAAAAGAGGAACCTCTTTCTGCTGAGCTTGAGGCATTTGTAGAGTCTGTCAGGAAAAGGTCTGTGCCTGTGGTATCATGTGAAGACGGCAGGGAGGCTTTGAGCGTCGCTATAAAGATCCGTGAGGACGCAGAAAGACGACTATGAAAAGGATCTTGATGATCGCCGGGGAGGCATCCGGTGATATCTATGGATCAGATTTGGCAAGGCATCTCTATAAACTGATACCCTCACTAAAGATTGCAGGAATTGGCGGGAAGAGGATGCGGGATGCCGGCGTCAATATCCTTTATGACATGTCAGGCATCAGTGTTGTAGGGGTATCAGAGATTCTGCCAAGGCTGAAGGCAATAAGGCAGGCATATAAGTTAGCAGCGGATATAATCAGGGCGAGAGAGGTGGACATTGTCGTCCTTATTGACTATCCCGGATTTAACATAAGGCTTGCAGGTGCGGCAAAAAGGGCAGGCATCCCGGCGGTATACTATGTGAGTCCGCAGATATGGGCGTGGAGGAAGGGGAGGATTAGCCTGCTTGCCAAGAGGATAAAGAAGATGATAGTAGTGTTGCCTTTTGAAGAAGATATCTATAAAAAGGCCGGGATAGACTGCTCTTTCATAGGGCATCCGCTTGTAGATGAGATGCTCTCAACAAGACCATTAGAAGAGTCGCTGCGCAGATATGGCATAGGCAGTGACAAGACCGTAATCGGCCTCTTTCCCGGAAGCCGGACAGGAGAGATACGGGCGCTCCTGCCCGCTTTCCTCGAGGCTGCACAGCTCATCAAAAACGGAAACCCGAAGATACAGTTGGTTATGGCCGTTGCAGAGTCACTCAATTTTAAAGAGGTGGAAGATGTCATCAATAAGTGGAATATGTCAAAGGTTGGAGGAAACAGATGCCTTGATGTAAAGATGATCAGGGGAGAGGCCAATGATGTCCTGAATGTCAGTGATGTTATTATCGCAGCCTCCGGGACAATTACATTACAGGCTGCACTCCTTGAAAAACCGATGGTGATTGTGTACAGACTATCCCGGCTTACTTATTTAATAGCAAAGTTACTTGTGAGTATTAAAGATATAGGCCTCGTAAATATCCTGGCCGGCAGGAGGATAGTCCCTGAATTGTTACAGGGCGATGCAACACCTGACAAGATTGCGGCAGAGGCCAAAAAGTTTCTGTATGACAGGAAGTATCATGACCTGACAAAGAAAGACCTGAACGAAATAAAGCTTAAACTCGGCCCGCCTGGAGCCTCTGCTAGGGTAGCGAAGGTTATAGCAGGGATGTTAAATTGATTGCGAATTGCGGATTTGTAATTTGAAATGAACACTATGTATCAACGCCTACTTAAATATGCCAGGCCATACTGGGTAAGGATCCTGATAGCATCCCTCTGTGCCGTTAGTGTATCGGGAACTACCGCTGCTGCAGCATGGTTAGTCAAGCCGGCGCTCGATAAAATATTTATTCAGAAGAATGTTCAAATGTTACTCTTTATCCCATTTGCCATTCTGATTATATACCTCATAAAAGGGATATGTAACTATTATCAGGCTTATCTGATGCGCGACGTGGGCAATAGGGTTATCATGGATATACGCAATGACCTCTATTCGCATACTGCCTCTTTGCCGATGCAATTCTATACGCATAATTCAACAGGCAAGCTGATCTCAAGGATACTTAACGATGTAGGCGCTATAAATAATGCAGTCTCAAATTCCATCAAGGATCTTATCCAGAATGTCATCACCGTGATTGCACTTATAGGAGTAGTCTTCTATCAGGACTGGAGGCTTGCTGCCCTCTCTTGTATAGTGTTACCTTTTGCCTACTATCCGCTCATAAAACTTGGTAAAAAGTTGAGACGCGTCAGCAGGAAGGGACAAGAAGAGATATCCGGGTTGACCTCTATACTGCATGAGACCTTTACAGGTATAAGTGTCGTAAAGGCATTCGGGATGGAAGATAGGGAGATAGAGAAATTTAAAGATAAAAACAACGCACTCTTTAAGGTAACCATGAAGGGGGTTAAACTATCAGAGATAACCACCCCCCTGATGGAGTTTATAGGCGCTATAGGTGTATCGCTTGTAATCTGGTACGGAGGTTATCACGTTGTAAACGGTGTCACCACACCCGGGACTTTTTTCTCTTTTCTGGCGGCATTGATTATGATGTACAGCCCGCTCAGGGCGCTTACCCGGGTAAATATAGCTATTCAACAATCCATTGCTGCCGCTGAGAGGATATTCACCATACTTGATCTGGATACAGAGCGTGTCATAGACAAAGGGACTGCAGATCTGAAGGGGATACAAAACAAGATAGAGATTAGGAATGTCTCTTTCAAATATGGCGGCTCAACAAAGTATGCCCTGTCCAATGTAAATTTTGAGGTTTTGCATGGCCAGACTGTTGCAATTGTAGGGGGGAGCGGAGGCGGCAAGACAACTATAGGGAATATGCTGTTACGTTTCTATGAACCGGCATCAGGGGCCATCTGCATAGACGGCACAGACATAAGGGACTTCACTCTCAGGTCATTAAGGAGTCAGATAGGCATAGTAGGCCAGGATGTGATACTGTTCAATGATACAGTGCTCAACAATATTACGTATGGGAAAAAGGACGTTGGTATGGATGAGGTTATAAAGGCCGCAGAAAAGGCGTATGCGCACGATTTTATAATGAGAATGCCCGAAGGTTATAACACAATAATAGGTGAAAAGGGGGCAAAAATATCCGGCGGCGAGAAGCAGCGTATCGCTATAGCCCGCGCAATACTGAAAGACCCGCCGATCCTCATACTTGATGAGGCCACCTCCGCACTCGATACGGAATCAGAGCATATAATCCAGATGGCCCTCGATAACCTGATGCAGGGGAGAACAACATTCGTCATAGCCCACAGACTCTCTACCATAAAGAATGCAGACATTATTATTGCCATAGATGATGGGAGGATTAGGGAGATGGGGTGTCACGAAGAACTCATTAAAAAAGAGGGGTTATATAAAAGGCTTTACGATATGCAGTTTGCAGGAAAGGGACAACTATAAATCAAAATTCAAATGTCAAAAATCAAAATGACACGACCCACTTCGTGGGCACCCCGAATTCAAAAAGGATTATATCCTTTTTACATTTTACATTACATTTTGATTTTTGATTGTTACTACTCAGCATATTGAATAACTTAATGATAATGAATAACAC
>JACRGZ010000002.1 GCA_016234155.1 Nitrospirota bacterium
AACGGGATTTTCGGATGAAGCTTTCTGAACTCATAAACGGCGTCGAAATAATAAGGGCTACAGGCAGCATGGATATTGATATAAGCGGTGTGGCTTACGATTCGCGCAATGTTACCCCCGGCACTCTCTTTGTCGCCATTAAAGGCATCAAGACTGATGGACACCTGTACATAAAGGACTCCATAGCAAAGGGGGCAGAGGCGCTCATCGTCGAAAAGGCGCCCGATGCAGCATCCCTCTACCCTTCTGTTCCAGTAATTACAGTACATGACAGCAGAAAGGCGATCGCGCAGGTGGCTATAAATTATTATGGGAACCCGTCAAAAGCCCTGAGGCTGATCGGGGTTACAGGGACAAACGGCAAGACAACGACTACCTACCTTATCAGGTCTATACTGGAGGCCGCCAACAATAAGGTAGGGCTTATAGGTACTATCTTGTGGTCAAACGGTAATAAGATCTTACCGGCAGACCACACAACCCCTGAGGCAGTAGAATTTCAGGGATTGCTGAGAGAAATGGCAGACAATGGCTGTAGATTTGCTGTAACAGAGGTCTCTTCCCATTCGCTTGCCCTTAAGAGGGTGTATGGGGCCGACTTCAGTACAACTGTCTTTACAAACCTGACACAGGACCACCTGGATTTTCATGCCGATATGGAAGGGTACTTCCAATCAAAGTCACTGCTCTTCTCAGGTATGTCCCCGCAAGGCAGTGCAGTGATAAATATAGATGACCCTTACGGCAGGCGGCTGCTGAAAACAGCCAAGGGTTCTGTATATTCTTATGGAATCAGCAGGGATGCGGATATCCATGGAAAAGATGTCCGGCTTAGTATAAATGGTGTAGAATTTGATGCTATAACACCGTCCGGCCATGCACATATAAAATCCGGACTTATCGGCATACACAATGTCTACAATATACTTGCAGCTATAGGTGCAGCGCTATGCCATAACATCCCTATGGGGAATATCTCTTCAGGTATTCTCTCCCTCCTCACAGTTCCGGGCAGGTTTGAGAAGATTGACAGCGGGCTTGGTTTCAGTATCGTGGTAGACTACGCTCACACAGAAAATGCGCTCAGGTTGTTGCTTGAAGCAGCGACAAAATTCAGCCCCCGGAGGATAATAACCCTATTTGGCTGCGGAGGAGACAGAGACAGGGGAAAGAGGCCGCTGATGGGGGAAGCCTCTGTAGAGTTAAGTGATTATGTAATTGTTACATCAGACAACCCGAGGTCAGAGGATCCGGAGGAGATTATAGAAGAGGTGGAAGGCGGAATAAAAAGCGCCATGCTTGGCGGCAGGGCAAGGGCAGCCGGATACAGGTGTATCACCGACAGGCGGTCTGCCATAGAAGAGGCAATAAATATGGCAGAGAAGGGTGATCTTGTTATAATAGCCGGAAAGGGTCATGAATGCCATCAGATTATAGGTGGCGACAGCGGACACTTTGATGACAAAGAAGAGGCAAGGGAGGCGGTAAGAAAGCGGGCATGTCAATGTTGACGATAGAAGAGATACTCAAATCTACAGGTGGAAGGCTGATTTACGGCAGCCCTGATATTCCTGTCTCCGGTATCTCAATAGACTCACGGACGATCAGAGAGGGCGAGATCTTTGTTGCTATCAAAGGGGATATATTTGACGGACATAATTTTATAGAGGATGCCATAAAAAAGGGGAGGGCCGGTGCAATAGTCCAGGAAGGTCATCAAGTTACAAACTCCCTGCACGCCGGCGCTAACAGTACGGACAGGCCCAATAGAGACGGCCTTATAATCAGTGTAAGTAATACCCTCCTCGCCCTGCAGGAAATGGCAAGATATTACAGGGATAAGTTCAGGATCCCTCTGGTCGGGGTAACCGGGAGTAACGGCAAGACCACCACAAAGGAAATGTTATGGTATATACTGAGTCACAGGTTCCACGTGTTAAAGAACGAGGGGAATCTGAATAATCACATCGGTGTTCCGCTTACCCTCTTCAGGCTTGACCCGTCACATCATGCGGCAATAGTTGAGATGGGGGTAAGCAACAGGGGGGAACTTACAAGGTTATGCGAGATCGCCGGTCCCACTGCGGCTGTAATTACCAATATTGCCCCAACCCACCTCGAAAAGCTGGGGAGGATAGAAAATGTCGCAGAGGCCAAGGGGGAGATACTCAAGTTTATCAGGGACGAAGGTGTTTGTGTGCTGAACAGGGATGACAAATTTTTTGACGTATTCAGAGGAAAAGTACATGGACGGGTAGTGAGCTTCGGGATGTCGCCGCTATCAGATGTATATACAGAATCTGCTGACATGGCGCTGGATGGTAAATCTGTGGATGATATGCGCTTCAGACTTATATGTCCTGCCGGCGAAGTGGATATAAACATGCGCGTCATCGGGCTTCATAACCTGTATAACGCATTGTGTGCAGCGGCAGCGGCATATGCGCTCGGCGCCAACTTAGAGAATATAAAATATGGATTGGAGAAATTTACGCCTGTCAGGATGAGAAGTTTCATGGAAAAGGTTGGAGAGATTTACATAATAAATGATACCTATAACGCAAACCCGGCATCTATGGTTGCCGCTATAGATACACTGAAAACCCTCAAAAAGGGGAAGAGGAAGTTTGTGGTTGTAGGGGATATGTTAGAGTTGGGAGAAAATGAGGTCATGGCCCATCGCGACCTTGGTATCTATATTGCCGGCGCAGGTGTCGAAGGCCTGATAGCAATTGGAGAGTTTGCTGATAATGTCGCTGAAGGCGCGATAGATGCAGGTATGCCTGAAAACAGGGTCAGGACCTTCAAAGACTATCTGCAGACCCTTGAACAAATAAAAGAGTGGCTTAATGCAGGTGATATACTGTTAGTCAAGGGATCTAGGGGAATGAAAATGGAGAGGATAGTTGAAGGGCTTAAGGAAAGCTTACAGTAAATGGTGAATGGTTTAAACTATTCACTATTCACTATTCACTATTGAGGTTCTTGCAAAAGTCTGTGTCATCCCCGAAATCTTCTATCCCCGATAGAAACACTCGGGGACGGATATGATTTTCTGTAATAAAACACTATATTCCCGCTAAAACCATGCGGGAATGACAACATTTTTATACTTTTGC
>JACRGZ010000023.1 GCA_016234155.1 Nitrospirota bacterium
GAAGTATTTATCGGGGGGTGAGGGGGTTGCCAAATTTCGATGTTTTTTTTCATGAGTGGCTCTCTGGTACCACAAGACCAGGCAAAGGTCTCTGTCCTCGACCGCGGCTTCCTATACGGAGACGGCGTCTTTGAAACCCTCCGGGCATATTCAGGCGCCATATTCCACTGTAATGACCACTTAGACCGTCTGTTCCATTCTGCTGAGGCTATCTATCTGCAAATCCCTTTCACAAGGGATTATCTAATTGAGGCCCTCTATAAGACCCTCGAGGCTAATGGGCTGAAAGATGCTTACTTAAGATTGTCTGTTACACGAGGTGTGTCAGAACCCGGGCTGGATATCGAGGGCTGTCCCTCCCCTACCGTCACCATCATTGCAAAGGGATTCAGCGGCTATCCTGAAGGCCTGTATAAAACCGGTATCGGCGCTGCAGTCGTAAATACAAGAAGGATACCCGCTTCAGCGTTGAACCCCGCGGTCAAGTCCTTAAACTTCCTGAATAACATCATGGCACGGGTAGAGGCAAAGAGGCTCAATGCCGCAGAGGCGATTATGCTGAATATGGAAGGTTATGTCGCTGAGGGGACAGTTAGCAACATCTTTATCGTAAAAGATGGGGTAGTAAAAACACCGCTTCTTAGCGTGGGCATCCTGAACGGTGTAACACGCTCTGTAGTAATAAAGCTGGCCTGCAAAAATAACATCCCGTTAACAGAACAGCCCTTCTATCCGGAAGAGCTATATTCCGCTGACGAGTGCTTCGTCACAAGCACACTCTATGAAGTAATGCCGGTTACTTCAATAACTGATACGCCGGTAGGGAATGGGCAACCGGGGGTAATTACAAGGAAGATGTTTGAACTTTTCAGAGAATGTATCAGAAATAAGGCTGCCTGATTCAAGGTCTCCTCTCAAGCTTATCTCTAACAACATCCTTAGTCTCAAATGTCTTCTCAAGCTTGACCTTTGAGATACGCTTCCCCTCAATATCCACAATGGTAATCTTATAGTCTCCATATTTTACAATCTCCCCTCCCCTCGGCATCCTCTGAAGTTGTGTTAAAACCAGTCCGGCAATGGTCTCATATTCCTCGGACTCCTCAAAGGCAAGATTGTGCTGTTCTATAAGGTCCCTGATGGGGAGAGAGGCATCTATAATCATTGAGCCGTCCTTCAGGATCTTTACAGGGCGATCCTCAAAGTCGTACTCATCCTCTATCTCACCGACTATCTCCTCTATTATATCCTCCATCGTCACCAGCCCCTCGACATTCCCGTATTCATTAATAACGATAGCCATATGCATCCTGCGGCGTTGTAATTCTCTGAGGAGGGCATCTATCTTCTTAGTCTCAGGGACGAAGTATACAGGACGGATTAAGTCTTTCAGCTTTATATCCTGCAGCTTATCTTTGATTTCAAGGAGGTCTTTCTCGTACAGGATACCTTTAATATCGTCAAGCGCCCCATCATAGACCGGGAATCTTGAAAAACCGCACTCCACCACATAATCTATAACCTTCTCTACGGGGGTATCTATAGCTATTGCCCTGATTTTTGGCCGTGGAACCATTATCTCTTTCGCTGTGGTTGTAGCAAACTCAAATACACTGTGTATCAGCTCCTGCTCAGACTTTTCAAATATACCCTTCTCACCACCCTCTCTCAATAAGATCTTTATCTCTTCCTCTGTCACAAAGGCCCCTTCCGGCGGAGGCATCTTGCCAAAGGGTTTTGTAAAGAGATTACTCGACCTCGTGAGGATTTTAACCAGTATAAAAGATAGCCTTGAAAGAAACAGAATTGGCCTTCCAACAGAGAGGGCAATAGGCTCGGAGAATTTAAGGGCAAGGGACTTGGGTACAAGCTCCCCAAGGATGATCGACAGATACGAGATTACCAGCACAACTATGGCAATTGCAATTGGGGCGCTTCCTCTCTGGATAACACCAACAGATACTTGCTGGAGGAGTGGCTTTAAAACCTCTATGGCCGCGGCGCCGCCGACAGCGCCGGCCAGCATCCCTACTACTGTTATCCCTATCTGTACCGTAGCAAGGAAATTATCAGGCTCACTTTTGAGTTGATGCACCACCTCTGCCCGTTTATCACCACTCTCCATAAGGTGCTTGATACGGCTCTTTCTGGCAGATATTATAGCTATTTCAGCACAGGCAAAAAAACCGTTGGCAAGGATTAGGAGGAGGATGAGAATTACTTCTAACCAAAGCTCTCCCATATGATTATATTATTTCACAGTAATCGCCGGAATGCAAATTGTTGATGCTGAAAAATATGGTCTTGGAATATGAGGTCAGTCAAATATGACGGAATCGTAAAAAGTCTTTTTTGTCACCCTGAACCTTGTGCTGAACTTGTTTCAGTATTGTTTCAGGGTCTCTGATCCTGAAATAAATTCAGGACATTGATTTTATTAGAACCTGTCCTGATGAAAATCAGGATGCTGAAATAAATTCAGCATGACAAATTGGGTATTTTCCGACTTTTTACGAGGCCATCAAATATGAGGTCAGTCCTTGACTGGGACAAACCCCCATGCTAATTTACAGACACATGCATGGAGATATTGTGCGGGGAAAGAGTTTGGCCGCTGTTACTGCTGATATAGCAGACGGTTTTATCTACCTGAACCCGCTTATACTTAAAGACTTCCCGGATAGTATTTATAAAGAATTATACCATCACTTGCGAAAGCTGCAGACAGAGATACGTAACGAGAAATTCCCCTTCCATGACCAGCCGGCGATTCGCCAGAGGAATATGCGCCTCCAGCGCCTTCATCATGCTATGGTAGTCCTGCAAAATGCTGCACGGGTGAAAAAAATCCCGCTGTAAGAGGATGAAAAGAGTGTTTTTAACTTCATCAGAGTATAGTAGAAAGAAATGAGAATTGTCTCCAGAGATAGGTAATAAATATTTCAACCCATTCTTTACCCATTACTGGATTGTGCCAAACAAGATATTAAATTTCAAGTGGGATCAGGTTGATTTTTAAGGCATCAGGGTGGGAGTGGAGGTAATGGATAGAGCTGAGACTGCCAGGGTGACACAACCCCTTGATTTTATTGGAGCGGGAAACGGGATTTGAACCCGCGACCCTCGCCTTGGCAAGGCGATGCTCTACCGCTGAGCTATTCCCGCATTTAGAATAATTTCAATATGAGGTTGATGAATTCATCCGGGAGTATCAAAACTATGCCCGGGCCAACGAATCCGATACATCATACCAGAGAGATAAAACTACTGTCAACTCTCCGTTTCCTTTCGGGTCTACGACATAAATACCCAAATTCACCATCAAAATTGTTTAAGTCTATATAATTAAAAGGATTAATAATATTTTGCTTTCAACAATTGGTGAAAGCAAAATATAAAAACAGGCTTTACCATCAAGGGTATTCAAAATTAGGTGGTGAATTCGGGCGGTTTTGGGGGGTTGACAAAAATACCTTTTTCCCCTTTAATAAAGGGAATTAGGGGGGATTTAAAATCATGAAAAAGAGCTGGATCATAATAGGTATAATTATCGTAGCCCTCATCATCCTGTACAGGCTTTCTGTAACACCGTATAACAACATGGTAAGGATGGAGGAGCAGATCACCTCCCAATGGGCGCAGGTGGAGAATGTGTATCAGCGGAGGGCCGATCTCATACCCAATTTGGTTAATACAGTAAAGGGATATGCAACCTTTGAGAGGGAGACTATCACCAAGGTTATTGAGGCAAGGGCAAGGGCAACCCAGGTCACTATCAACCCTGAAGGTCTGACACCTGAGGCGCTGCAGAAATTCCAGCAGGCCCAGGGAGACCTCGGTTCCGCCCTCTCCCGTCTGATGGTCGTTGTTGAACGATACCCTGAGCTCAAGGCCAATCAGAATTTTCTGGAACTACAGGCCCAATTGGAAGGGTCTGAAAACCGCATAGCTGTCGAGCGCAATAAGTTCAACGAGACAGTCCAGAGATACAATGCATACATCCGCTCCATCCCCAACAATATCATCGCCTCCATATTTGGCTTTGCAAAGAAGCCCTATTTTGAGGCTGAAGCCGGGGCTGAAAAGGTCCCGGAAGTTAAGTTCTGAGCACTAAGGAGGATGAAAACCCCTCACCCTTACCCTCTCCCCACCCCCCTCCATATCCTCCCCCCACAAGGGGGGGAGGAAAAAGGGGGGGGGGGTGATTTGCAGGGGGAGAGGGATGGGTGAGGGGGATTTTCAGATGAAGCGCTTCAGCAGAGAAGAAAAAGAAAAGATCACGGCAGCCATTAAGCAGGCCGAGAGGCAGACCTCTGCCGAGATTAGGTTGTTCATTGAAGACAGATGCAGGGGGAATGTCCTCGACAGGACTGCCACGATCTTTGAGAAATTAAAGATGCACAGGACTGCTAAGAGAAATGGTGTTTTATTTTATCTGGCAACTAAAGACCATAATTTCGCTATACTTGGGGATGCCGGCATCAATGCCCTCGTTAAATCAAACTTCTGGGAAGAGATAAAAGAGATCGTGCTTGATTATTTTAAAAAGGGAGAATATTCAGAGGGATTAAGTATGGGTATGGCTTTAGTTGCCGATACATTAAAAGAGTATTTCCCCTATGATGTGGGAGATAAGAATGAACTACCCGATGAGATCGTCTTTGGACGGAAAGATACATAGACACCTCCATTATATTGCCATTTGTGTTACCCTTCTTTTCCTTATTATCCCGGCCCTTATCATCCCGTCAATAATCTATGCCCAGTCACTTCCGGAAAGACCATCCCCGCCGAGGCTTGTTAATGACTACAGCAGTACCCTGAAACCTGAAGAAATGGAGGCGCTGGAGCAGAAGCTTGCAGCCTTTAATAACGAGACCTCCACTCAGATTGCCGTTGTTATCCTGGAGACATTAGAGGGCTACCCCATCGCAGACTATGCAGTAAGACTTGGTGAAAAGTGGGGCGTAGGACAGAAGGACAAGAATAACGGCGCCGTGATTCTTGTCGCCTTACAGGACCGTGAGGTCTTCGTTGCAACAGGCTATGGACTTGAGGGAGTTATTCCTGATGCCCTTGCCAAACGGATCGTTGAATCTGATATTAAGCCATATTTCAGAGAGGGGCGATATTACGAAGGCCTTGACAGGGCAGCCGACTCGATGATCGCACTGGCAAAGGGTGAGTACACTGCGGATAAGCAGGGTAAACCAGGAGAGTCTGCATACTTTCCGTTCCCGTGGTTCACTATTATCTTCCTTGTCTTCTTTTTCTTCCTCCTTTTCAGGGGAAGGAAGGCACGGACGATTGCTGCCAATAATAATGTGCCAATCTGGATGGCCCTCCTACTGGCAAATATGGGGAGCCGGCATCAGAGGGGTAAGTGGGATGATTTCTCATCAGGCAGCGGAGACTTCTCAGGAGGTGGAGGCTTTGGCGGCTTCGGAGGAGGAGGTTTCGGAGGCGGCGGGGCAGGTGGGAAGTGGTAAATAAAAAAGGTATTTTCAGGTGAAACCTATCTCAGAAATAGCCGGATTTATAAATCTTGCCTCAGAAGACATAGAGCAGTTCGGCCCCTATATAGCAAAGATAACACCATCAGGTCTTGAGAAGCGATTTGCCCCGCGGCAGGGAAAGTATGTGGTAGTAACGGCGATCACCCCAACAGGCTCAGGTGAGGGGAAGACCACAGTTGCCATAGGGCTTGGCATGGCCATGTGGCGTTTGGGGAAAAAGGGGGTCGTCACTTTACGGCAACCCTCCTTAGGCCCCCTCTTTGGTCTTAAAGGGGGTGGCACAGGAGGCGGGAGGGCAATGCTCCTGCCACAGGAGACCATCAATTTAGGACTAACCGGGGATAATTACAGGGTAACCGCTGCCCATAACCTCCTCAGCTCCTTTGTGGATAACCACATATATCGAAACAGCCATATTGGTATTGACCATGATACCATCTTCTGGCCACGGGCTATAAACATCAACGATCGTGCACTGCGTGAGATTATCGTTGGGATTAATGAAAGGTCAGAAGGCTTCCCACACCCCGGCCGGTTTGTCCTTACAGAGGCGTCAGAGGTAATGGCAATCTTATCCCTCTCTTCTTCATTAAAAGATATGCGTGAGCGGCTCGGACGTATTCTAGTTGCATTAAACAGAAACGGCCGGCCTGTAACCTCCGGGGATATAAAGTGCGCAGGTGCGATGTCAGTGATTCTGCGGGATGCATTGCGGCCAAATCTGCTGCAGACATCCGAGGGGACGCCGGCCTTTGTCCACGCCGGGCCCTTTGCAAATATAGCCCCGGGTATAAGCTCACTTATAGCTGATCACCTTGCCTTGTCTCTTACTGATTATGTAATTACCGAGGCGGGCTTTGGTGCAGACTTAGGCTTTGAGAAGATCATAGATATCAAGTGTCGAATTGGCGGCATATATCCTGATTGTGCCGTGCTGGTAGTAACACTGAAGAGCCTCAAGGCCCATGGCGGAAACCCTGAGGGGGGAATTGATGAGATTGAGCATGGCATGGAACATCTTGAGAAACAGATTGACAATGTCCAGTTTTTCGGGGTGCCTGTTGTCATGGCAATAAACAGACATTCAGAGGATAGGGAAGATGAAATAAAGTATACGGTTAAATGTGTTGAGGCGTTTGGCGTTAAGGTAGTTTCTATAACGCCATGGAAGGATGGGGGGGCTGGAGTTGTAGAATTGGCAGGAATTGTGGAAGAAATATGCATAAACCCGTCTCCCCCTTTTCTAAAGGGGGATAAAGGGGGATTAGAGGATAGACGTTTCCTTTACGATCTGAATCTTCCCATAGAGGATAAGATAAACAGGATTGCCACCACCATGTATGACGCAAAAGATGTGGAATTCTCTGATACAGCAAAAAACAAATTAGACCTCATAAATAAGTTAGGTTTCAGCAATCTCCCCGTATGCATGGCAAAGACCCACAACTCACTCTCCCACAATCCAAAACTCTACGGCAGGCCAAGGGACTTTACCCTTCCCATAGATGACATCCATATAGCGGCAGGCGCAGGGTTTATCTATCCCATCTGCGGGAAAATATACCCCCTTCCCGGCCTTCCATCAAAGCCCCTGGGGGAAGAGATGGATGTAGATACAGAGACATGGGAGATTAAGGGATTATAACTTTTCGCTTGTTACAGAGGGCACGTAAGGAGATATCAAAACTTTTAGAATCAGGTCTTCCGTGAATGTCGAGCCCAATGTAGTATACTCTTTCCATAGAAGCCTCCTTTGTGGTTAAATTCCGGGCGAGACCATCTCGGCCTAGCTGCTTTTAGAGTATATTTACCACCGGGAGGCTTCCTTTTACAAACTACTTACTTATATATTCTAACAGGAAGTACAGGCAGGGATGCAGGCGTTGTCTTACAGGATTCTTAATCCGGTAGTTTGAAGAGGATCAGACTTGTGCATCAAACCCTTGCTAAGATAACACGTCCGAAGTTTACTGCTGTCCTGCAAAGAAAGCGGCAATTTTCTCTTATCGACCGTTTCCGGAAATATCCGGTTATCTGGGTTAATGGGCCACCTGGTTCAGGCAAGACCATCCTGATCAGCAGTTATTTAGAAACCCGGAAAATACGGCATATCTGGTATCAGGTAGACCCGAGAGACTCGGATGTGGCTACCCTTTTTTATTATTTGGGGCTTGCTGCAAGAAAGGTTTCAACTAAAAAGACCCCTCTCCCGTTATTGACCCCGGAATATATTCCGGGGCTGTCTACCTTTGCCCACCATTATTTTGAAGAGCTTTTCTCAAGACTTAAGCCCCCATCCTGTATAGTGTTTGATAATTACCATGAGGTCCCCTTAAATATATTATTTAATGAGGTCATCTGTAACGGACTTGCGGTTTTGCCGCATGGCATAAATATCACAATAATCAGCAGGGGAGCGCCGCCGCCTGAATTCTCCAGATTTATGGCCAATGATCTGATAGCAACAATCTCCTGGGAGGATCTCAGGCTGAACCAGGCAGAGTCAATGAGGATATCGAGACTGAAACACAAAGAGGCATATCCAGCAGCGGTCATCAAGGATATTTACAGGAAGACAGATGGCTGGGCAACAGGATTTGTTCTTCTATTAGAGACCTCCGTAAAAGGCGCCAATATGGGGAAATTAACGACAATTACGCCAGATACCATCTCTGATTATTTTAATTCCGAAATAATCAAAAGGCTGGATAGAGACATCCATGATTTCCTGTTAAAGACCTCCCTGTTCCCAAGCATGGATCATGAAATGGCTAAAGATCTTACAGGCCTGGAAGATGCCAGACAGGTACTGTCTTACTTGAGTCGGAATAATTGTTTTACAGAGAGGCGTTATCTCCATGAGCCTGTATATCAATATAATCCCCTATTCCGTGAATATCTCCTGTTAAAACTGGAAGGGTCTATTATTACGGATGAACTACAGGCATTGAAGAAAAAGGCGTCCTCTATCCTCGCAAATTCCGGGAGGTATGAGGATGCATTCGAACTTTTTAAACAGTGCTCAGACTGGGAAGGGATGATCAGGCTTGTCACTGAACAGGCAAACAACCTT
The DNA here is from genome assembly GCA_016234155.1 of Nitrospirota bacterium. GTDB lineage: Bacteria > Nitrospirota > 9FT-COMBO-42-15 > HDB-SIOI813 > HDB-SIOI813 > JACRGZ01. Next base: position 8,590 of record JACRGZ010000023.1, read on the forward strand.
ATAATGGAGGGTAGAGAGCGGGTTTTAGAGGACTGGATTAAAGACATTCCCGGTGAGATTAGCAATAAAAGTCCCTGGCTTCTTTACTGGTTGGGTATATGCCGTATCCCCTTTAATCAGGCTGAGAGCCGGGGGCTTTTTAAAAATGCATTCCAGCTTTTCTTAGGACAAAATGATGCCACTGGGGCGTATCTCTCCTGGTCAGGCTTTGTAGACTCATGTTGTTTCGGACTGGATGATTTAAAACCTCTCGATGATTGGATAGGGATACC